>JBFGEP010000093.1:0-7038 GCA_041580055.1 Rhodothermales bacterium
ACCGAGTCCGCGTGCACCTTCGACTCGGCATCCAGGAATTGCTCCGCCCGGGCGTAGTCAGCGGCCGTCAGTACGGCCTGTTGAGCGACGGAGGGGGGTACTGTGAGTAGCGTGATGAGAATGGCGGCCGCGTGCCTCATGACGATCGTTCCTTCGTTTTGTAGATCTCTCGAGTGGCGATTCGAGAGGCAAACTGAATGCGGCGCAGCCGTTTGTCAAGGCTGTTCCGGCGAAGATCTGAAGCGGTCTCGAGCATTCGGGGGCGGGCTTCGGCATTCAGCCGTTTGACACTTCCCCGGACAATGACCACCTTGGGGTATTGATTCAGGATGGTTGTGCTAATGGTCGCTCAACGTCCTGCCCAAAAGAATGACGGACCTAACGTTTGACGATCGAGAGGACTACCTTCTTGCGCGATACGCCGGAAGCGCGGACCACACGGAGCTGGTGGAACTCGTGAGACGCCTGCTGGAGGAATCGACGAGACTGGAACGGAACCGGGTCCTTGTCGACATGACCTCCAGCAGGGGCGAAGTGAGCGTTACCGAACGATATCGGATTGCAACCCTGATGTCGGAACGGTGGGATCGAGCGATCCGCATTGCACTCGTCGTACGGGAGGACCAGATTCTCGAGGACCGCTTCTGGGTGACCGTGACGAGGAATCACGGCCTCGACACAAACGTCTTTCGGGACGAAGATGAAGCGATCGAGTGGCTGACCCGGATATGACACGTCAGAGGATCAACCCACGTGACTTTCACCGCGTAGCAGCCTGATGCCGAGCCCAGTCAGAATCGCTGCCGTTCAGGCAGCGCCGATCTTTCTCGATCGAGACGCATCCATCGAAAAAGCCTGTAGGCTGATTGAAGAGGCAGCGGCAGCGGGAGCGCAGCTCGTTGTCTTTCCGGAGGCATTCATTCCGGGATACCCCGTCTGGGTCTGGTTTGTCCCGCCCGGTCGAACGCACGAGCTCAGAGAGACGTACTCGGAGCTGCAGGCCAATTCGTTGACCCTGCCGGGCCCTGAGTCTGAGAGACTGGGTAAGGTAGCTGCCGCCCAAGGGGTTACCGTGGCGATCGGTGTTAACGAGCGGAACTCGGAGGCCAGCGACTCAACCCTGTACAACACACTCCTGTTTATCGGTGCCGACGGCTCGATACTGGGCAAGCATAGAAAGCTCGTCCCGACGGCCGGAGAGAGGCTCGTCTGGGGCACCGGAGACGGTGGGGGTCTGGTGGTCCACGAGACCGAGGTGGGTCGCGTCGGAGGCCTTATATGCTGGGAGAACTACATGCCGCTCGCGCGCTACACGCTGTCGGCTCTGGGCCAACAGGTTCATGTTGCGCCGACGTGGGACCGGGGCGAACCCTGGATTTCGACGATGAGGCACATCGCCAAGGAAAGTCGCTGCTTTGTGGTCGGCTGCTGCCAGTCCTTTCGGAAGGACGACATTCCGGAGAGATTCTCTTTCAAGGAGAAGTATCTCGGTGATCACGGCGAGTGGATCAATCCGGGATTGAGCGTGATCGTCGATCCGGACGGAAAGATCGTGGCGGGACCGGCTGAAGCGGAGGAAACGATTCTATACGCCGAGATGCGGCGCGAACAGCTTGTAGGGCCGCGATGGCAACTGGACGTGGCCGGGCATTATGCGAGGCCGGATATCTTTGAGCTTCGCGTTCACCGACGGCAGACACCCATGATTCAACTGGTTGAAGAGGCTGACGACGGCGACGTGGTCGGGCCTTCACCGGCGGAAGAGTAGTCACAATCTGACGTGGATAGCGACATTCTGCGACAGGAGCGGGTGCTGATAGCCCGGCTGGTCGACAGCCTGTCACTCGAACAGATGCTGGCCGTGCCGGCCGGATATCGCAACAACATCCTCTGGAACCTCGGTCATGTCGTGGTGACGCAGCAGCGGCTCCACAACCGTCTCGCCGGGCTTGAGATATACGTGTCCCCCGAGATCGAGGGGGCGTTTCGGACCGGAACGTCGCCGGCCGACTGGTCGGAGACACCCGACCTGGCACGGGTTCGCGAGTTGCTCGACGAGCTGCCGAATCGGCTTCGGGACGACTACGAAGCCGGGCGCTTCAGCAACTTTCGAGAATACACGACTGCGACCGGCATCAAATTGCGGACGATCGAGGACGCGATCGCGTTCAACCACTTTCACGAAGGCGTCCACCTGGGTATCATGAAGGCGCTGCGGGTACTGGTGAGCTAATATGGAATCTCGGGTAGAGCTCGTAATGAAGAAGACACTCGTTTTGGTGCTGGCGTGCGCGTGGATGAGCTGCCAGGCAGGACAGGACGTCGCACCGGAAGTAGAATTCCGTTCGTCAGAAGAATTCGGATCACTGGGTCTCCCCTTTTCAGAGGCCGTACGTGTCGGCCACATGCTGTATCTCTCCGGACAGATCGGCAACGTTCCGGGAACGCTTGAGCTGGTCGAGGGAGGCGTTGAAGCTGAAGCGCGGCAAACGCTCGAGAATGTTGCGGACATACTCCGGAGAAGCGGATCCGCGATGGACCGAGTCGTCAAGTGCACGGTGTTTCTGGCCGACATCGAAGAGTGGCCCGCCGTGAACGCGGTCTACCGGGCGTTCTTCGAGGAGCCCTTCCCGGCTCGAAGCGCGGTCGCAGGATCGGGCCTCGCCCTGGGTGCGCGCGTCGAGATCGAGTGTATCGCAACTGTCGGCTAAGGCAGCTGAAGACGTGCAGGTCCTGGACTCAATCCTGGCGCTGCTGACGGAGAGCGAGATTCCGTTTCGTCACGACATGCACGAGGAAACGCGGACGTCTGCAGACTCGGCCCGGGTGCGTGGCGAGCCGCTGGAGATCGGGGCGAAAGCCATCGTGATGAAGGTGGACGACCGGTTCTGTGTGTTTGTGATGAGCGCGGCGCTGCGTGTCAGCTCGAAACGGATACGCCAGCACTTCGGGGCGAAACGGACCCGATTCGCCACGCCGGACGAGCTCAGGGAACTGACGGGTCTCGTCCCGGGCGCGGTACCTCCCTTCGGTCCGCCGATCCTGGACCTGCCGCTCTACGTGGATCCGAGCGTTTTCCGGAACGAGCGTATGGCGTTCAACGCGGGCTCGCTGACGCACTCCGTTGTGATGAGCACGGAGGACTACCGGCGGCTGATTCAACCGGACGTTTTTGAGCTTGCGGAGCCGCGCATCTAGCGCCGGACCGTCACAAACCCGAAGTCCGGTCCCCAACCCTGCACGTAGGCCTGGTGGATCCAGATCATCGCGAGCCCTTCCAGAAACCGGGACTGCGATAGCGGCCCGTTGTCGACCGGCTCGAATCCCAGCTCTCCCGCAAGCCCCGCGACCACCTGTTTGGCCTCTGCATCATCGCCGCAGATCAACAGGGTCAATCTGCTGTCTCCAAACGCCGGGTTCGACATGTTGGACGCGCCGGTCGAGTTGAAGGCCTTCACGACGCTAGCGCCGGTCGCCCAGTTGGCTACCACCTCACCCCCGGACGGTCGGGCAGCGTCGTCGAGCGAGAGGTCGGGCCGAAGCGGATTGGTGCAGTCGACCAGGATCTTTCCGGAGAGATCACCGAACTGTTCGACTACGGCGCGGGTGGCAGGCCACGGCGTCGCAAGGACAACGACGTCAGAGGCCGCGGCTGCCTCAGCGGCAGTTGTAGCCCGGGCTCCCGTACCGGCCAGCAGCGCCTGCAGCCTCTCTGCGCTCGAGTCTCTTGTGCCGAAGGTGATCTCGTGCCCCGCATCCGCCCACCGTCGACCGAGCACGCTGCCCACGTTTCCTGTTCCGATGACTGCGATCTTCATTTTTCCTCCGATGAATCTGCTGTAGATCCACGTACCGCTTGTCGACGAACGAAGGGCCCCATGTATTTACAGGTCAGTAGCCGGACCGGTCACGGCCGCCGCACCATGCGAAGGACCCGCCGTCCGCCGCGTGAATACGAACCAGGAGACGAAAAGGACGGCCAGGTAGAGGAGCAGCAGACCGGCCATCGTCAGATAACCCTCGAGGCTTCCTCGGTACCACACGAGCGGCAGGTTGATCAGGATGAGTAGCGGGAAACCGAGTGCGAGCGCCGCCCCGCTTCCGAGCGCCTGGTCCTGGGCCACCGGTGTCGTGAACTCGGGATCCGTGACACGAATCATCGCGATCCCGGAGCTGATCGTGCCTGTTTGCTCGGCATACAGGCCCACCGTGCGCTCAAACCGGTACTGCGAGAAGACCCGGCTGATAGGCCACTTGATCGCGAAGTACGTCGCGATCGCCCCCACACCGCACATGACGGCGATGGGCCCGACGTACTGCCATGTGACTTTCAGACTGATGGCCATGATCGCGGCGGCCACGAGGATGTCCGCGAGCATGCCCGTAATGCGGCGGAGGGTGCCGTCGTCGATCAGGTAATCGCCGCCACGTACCGAGATGGCCTTGCGCGTCGCGAGCGCAAGCAGGTTCGCCACGACGAAGTTGAACGACCAGAGCGTCGGAATCTCACGCGTGAGGCCGGCGAGCGTCAGCACCTGCTCAAGGCCCAGCACCACGCCGTAGCACAGGAGGTATATGGCGCCGACCAGCGCGAGGTGAAAGGTCAGCGTGTCGATGGTCCCGCTCGAGAGCGTGAGGAACGAACCGGGCTCGTTCGGGGCGTTTCGCGCGAATCCCTTCCGCACGAACTCGTTGCGGCCCTCTTCGGACATCAGGCTGGTGAGTCCCCTGTGAATACCCCGGTTTACGACGCTTATGCCCGTGATGTAGGCGACGAGGAATCCGATCGCGGCCAGCGTCAACCCGATGTCGGCGGCCTCCGTAAACCCATACGCCTCCCACGACTGGCCGATGGAGAACGCAATCCCCGGACCCATCCCGAATCCGAGAGGGAGCAGTATTCCAACGGCCGGCACGAGGTCGGGATAGATGAGCCAGAGAAAGAAGAAGGCCACCGCGAGCCCGATCAGCGCCTGTACGATGTACGTCAGCACTTTGATGAACCCGATGTGGATGGCCCCCACCGTCCGGCCCCCCGTCCGCTTGAGTCCGACGCCGATGAAAGTCAGAGCGAGGAGATGGTAGACGTAGACGCCCATTCTCTCGGGCGAAAACTCGATCCACTTGAGGAGCTCGGGACCCAGCAGCAGCCCGAGGAATCCTGCGATCAGGTTGCTCGGGATGAGGAACCGCTGGAGGATCGGGATTCGGCTGCGCGCCACCGTCGCCACGACGAGCAGCAGGCTCAGGACCGCGAGGTCGAGCACGAACTCCTTGATCGTCAGCGAGAATTCCCAGACGGGCATGAGCGGTTTCCGAAAAGGCGAGTCACCGAAATATAGTGCTCTCGCGCAGGCGCAGCGCCATGCCCCGGAAAGCACATCCCCGACAGCCGGAAGCCTGATCAGGTCCGCGCTACGGTCCGCAGAGCGTCTCTCCAGGCGAGGGCACTGCCGCTTCCGACGAAGCTCAGCTGCACCATTTCGTCGGGCAGGAAAAGTTGCAGTTTGAAGTTCCGCTCGGTCTCGACGCCGACCAACTTCTCGAGGGGAATGGTTCGATCCAGCGCCCCCGAGAGCTCGACGCGGTCCCAGAACAGACGCGCCCGGACGCTTCCATGATGAAGCAAACCGGGAAACTCCGTTTCCGTGTCCGCCTCGACGTCGTTATAGAGAATCTCGCCGTCGCGCCCTTCCGTGAGGGGCAGCGCCTGGATCTGCTCGTAGAGATCGCCGGTCAGGTGCACCTCGCCGGTGGATTCGTCGAACAAGCGGCTGTCGGGCAGCATTCTCAGCCGCAGGGATCCGACGTTGTTCTCAACGTACGTTCCGTCCTTCGTGTGCAGGGCGTCGCGCTCGCCGGTGACAGGGTCCCGGTAGAGCAGGCGGTGGATGCCGTCGGCCGGCCGGCGCGCGCGTGTAGGCCGGAGGTGCTCTGCCGGCAGATTCTCGTCGAAGGCGATCGGCGCCTTAAGCCTCCGGAGGGCGTCTTCGAACGGCTCGCTGCGATCGAACATGAGAGGCTCGAGGATTTCAACCTCGACCCTGCCCGGCCTTGCGAAACGCGCCCATCGTGGCCAGCTCGTATACGACCCGTGCGTGATCACGGGGTAGACGGGAATACCCATCCGGGTGAACAGCTTGGCGGTCGCTTCCATCCAGGGCTCTGGCCGCCCTGCCCACCGGCTGCCACCCTCCGGGTAGATCACGATCTTCCGTTCCTCGTCGATCATCCTGTGCAGGACGCGTATAAGGTGCGGCTCCGCGATGCGCTTCCGGGTCGGGTGAATGTCGAGCCTCGAGAACGCCCAGCGCAGGAACGGCTTCCGAAAAAACTCCTGCGTCATCACGCCGCCGGTCGGGTCGGACCACGGCGTGAAGCAGTTCAGGATGAACGGGTCCCAGCGGTTGCAGTGGTTGCCATAGAAGAAGGCGGGCCCTTCACCCAGCGCTTCGACGACTCCGCCGACGTTCGGGTGCCAGAGGGCGCGCACGACCGGCAGCAGCAGGCTGCGGAAGAGCAGGATGCTGACGGATGTCTGGAGGCGGCGACGGCTCATGTGCGGTGCGGGTGTAGCTGTGCCTCGAATCTACCGTTTGGGAGACGGTTTCCGCAGATACAGCCCGCGCGCCTTGAACCACCGCCCGTCAGCGGGCTGTACGCCATCCGCATCTACAGACGTCGTGGGTAGATGACCACGACGGGCTCGCTGAGCGGTGATACCCCACCGTCACGATGGAAAACCTGCACCGCGTACTCGTAACGTGACTCTTGTCTCCAGCCAGCCTGCCGATCTTCAAACGATGTATTTTTACCCGCTGAGCGGTAACGAGCCAGTGACCCGTCGCCGACCCTGCGGTAGACCACGAACCAGTAGTCGTAATCTGCGGCCGGGTCGTACCGCCATGAGACCGTCACAACCTTGTTGGCGGTGTCGGCCACGGCTGTCAGCGAGGCAACGCCGGCGCGCACACCGGCGTCGTACGGCCGCGCCTTAACCGGAAGTGCTAGTGGCGAGGCAAGGCCCGTCGAGTCTAT
>JBFGEP010000094.1:0-6984 GCA_041580055.1 Rhodothermales bacterium
CCATTCCAAACCCATGAACTGAGGTTGCCGTCCTTATACGACCGAAACGGTCAACGGGTCGCCGGCCGCGCTTGTCTCGCCGGTGACGGCTACCTTCGGGAGGTCAACGACAGCGGACTCCTACAACCCATGTCCAACCATGACAGGAAGACCCGTTCGCGGCAGCTCGCAAGGCTCTTCCCTACGCTCGCACTTGCTCTCGTCTGCACTCTGGTTTTGCCGCCCCAGAACTCGCAGTCACAGATTGTCGAAACCGCGACCAGCGAAATTCGCGATCTCATCGACCGATTCTCGACCGACCGCGAGGCGCTCCTCCGCCGATGGGACGTCCCGTTTTCGACTGCCCGCAGGGAGCGGATGCGAGTGTTTTATGGAGAATGGCTGGAGCGAGTAGCTCAGCTTCAGACTGCCTCGATGTCGACAGAGGCGCGCATTGACGCAGCGCTTCTGCGGAATCGCATTCGATACGAGACAGAGCTGCTGGACAGAGAACGGCAGCTTCGAACCGACATGGGTCCACTCGTTCCCATGGCGGAGTCGATCATCGGTCTGCAGGAATCGCGTCGTCGGATGGAAGCCATTGACGCGCGGAGTGCAGCGACCGTCCTGGCGGCGTTTCCGGGGATCCTGGAGGAGGCGCGGCATCAGGTAGCCGATCACGAGACCCGGCCGAATCGTATTGTGGCCTTGCGCGCAGCCAACTGGATCGATAGGCTCATCGACGAGCTCGAGGACTGGTACGACCACTTTGCGCTCTACGACCCCGTTTTCACTTGGTGGAACGAACAGCCCCACGACGAGGCGCGCGACGCCCTTCGCGACTACCGCGATTTTCTTCAGGAAGAGGTCGTCGGATTCCGTGAGGGTGAGGATCCGACCATCGTCGGCGACCCCATCGGGGCGGAGGGTCTCCGTGCCGATCTGGCACACGAGATGATCCCGTACAGCGCCGCCGAGCTTGTGGCGATCGCCGACAGGGAATTCGCATGGTGCGAAAAGGAGATGCTCGTTGCGTCAGCGGAGCTCGGCTACGGACAGGACTGGAAAACGGCCCTCGAGTACGTGAAGACACTGCACGTCGAGCCCGGAGAGCAGCCGGAGCTGGTCCGAAAGCTGGCCGTCGAGGCCGTCGACTTCCTGCGGACGAACGATCTGCTGACCGTCCCTGCCCTCGCCGAGGAGGTCTGGCGTATGACGATGCTGTCGCCGGAACGGCAGAAAGTGGCGCCGTTCTTTCTCGGCGGCGAGACAGTTCAGGTCTCGTATCCCACGAGCGAGATGAGCCACGAGGAGAAGCTCATGTCGATGCGTGGCAACAACGTTCACTTTTCGCGGGCGGTGGTGCACCACGAGCTGATTCCGGGGCATCATCTGCAGGGCTTCATGACGAGCCGCTACAACACCCACCGTCGCGCATTCCGGACTCCTTTCTGGACTGAGGGATGGGCCCTCTACTGGGAGATGTTGTTGTGGGACAGGGGGTTTCCGAAGTCGCCCGAGGACCGGATCGGCATGCTTTTCTGGCGCATGCATCGGGCGGCGCGGATCGTCTTCTCGCTGAGCTTTCACCTGGGCACGATGACGCCGGATGAAGCGATCGACTTCCTCGTGGACCGGGTAGGCCACGAGCGCGCCAACGCGACGGCCGAGGTACGACGTTCGTTCAACGGCACGTACCCTCCGCTGTATCAGTCGGCGTACATGCTCGGCGGGCTCCAGCTGCGGGCTTTGCACGGGGAGGTCGTCGGCGGCGGGCGGATGTCCGACCGCGAGTTTCACGACACGATTCTGCGGGGTGGACCGATGCCCATCGAGATGGTGCGTGCCCGGCTGCTGGACGAGCCGCCGGCGGACGACTTCGTCACGACGTGGAGGTTCTACGGGCAAGTCGAAGATTAGCGCTCCACTAGCTAGCCGTCCCGTGCCCCGTACCCGTGAGGTAGTTGTACTCTGAACCGAAGACGCTGTGCGGCACGAAGTAGGCGGCGAGTGTGACGAGCCCGGCGACATAGATCGACACAGGGTTTCGTCGATCACCACGATTCAAATACGCGGCCACCAGCCAGAAGGCGAGCTCGAGCAGCACCTTGTTGTCGGTCCAGTCGTAGCCGAACGGGAAGCCCGCCCACAGAACCCGGAACGCGTACCACTGCACTAGCGGCCCGAGGACGAACGCTCCGAGCAGCAGGGAACCGATGGTCCACCACAGCAGCGTTTTGAAACGGCCACCGGCGAGTACCTCCAGTACGGTCCTGACAGCCAGCGCCATCGATAGGAACACTACGACAATGTGCACGAGCAGGGGCAGGCGCGGAACATCGCCCTTGTAGCGGGCGAAGATCGGATCGCTGCCCGTGATCGAGACTGGCTCGCCCTCGCCATCGTCGACAAACACAAAAAGCTCGTACTTCCCGGCGCGCTTGTCCAGGCTCGGCAGCATCGCCCCGAGTCCCCGGTCCGATCCCTTCCGGCCGCGACGTGCGTAGTGGAATTCACCCCGCTCCATCGGCATTTCCGCCCATTCGTCGTCCGACTTCAGTCGTCTGTACTGCACAAGGCCGGAGACGCCGTCCGGCACGGGCTCCAGGAGCATCACGGCCAGATCAGAGCCGATGGTCTCCGACCGCAGGATCTTGAATTGGACGCTGCCGTGCGCGGTATCGAAATCCCCCTCAAGAGGGTACGTCGGCCCGGTCTGGTCCTGGTACGATAGACATGCCAGCGTCAGGACGATGGCCGCTGCCCACAGAAGGGCGCTCGAGAGCACGGGGCGTCTGTTTCTGAAATCCACCAGAGACACGCTTCTCACCTGTCTTGCGTTAGTTGAACGACCGGCCATCTCCTCTCGCTAGAGGTTTTTCACCACCGATTTGACGTCAGGTCCGTCGCTTGACGCCTCGACCCGGAAGCCGAGGTGGTGCGACAGATCGAGCATCGGCCTGTTTTCTGTCAGAACCAGGCCCTCCATCGTTCGGAACCCTCGTATGCGCGCCGACTCCATCAGTCGGAGCATGATAGCGGATCCAATGCCCCTTCTTCGCCACGAGTCTGAGACGACGAGTGCAAACTCGCAGCTCTTCCCGTCGGGCAGCACTGAGTAGCGTCCGACCGCGATCTGCTCGTCGGTTCCGTTTTCGGCCACGACTGCGATCAGCGCCATCTCGCGATCGTAGTCGATCTGCGTGAAGCGGATGAGCATCTCGGGGGTCAGCTCCTGGAGCCGCCTCATGAAGCGGAAGTACTTCGACTCGGGCGACAGGTCCCGGACGAAAGCATGCTCGATCTGGGCGTCTTCCGGACGAATCGGGCGGATGGTTACGTCCGTGCCGTCCGCCAGCTGCAGTGTCGTCGCCAGCTGCGCCGGATACGGATGCACCGCCATGTGGTGGTACCGATCCAGGTGAGGGGTAACGTGGTCGATGGAGATTCTGACGTCGAGAGCCAGCGCTCCCTGCGCGTCGAGCATGAGCGGGTTGATATCCAGCTCCTGCACCTCGGGCAGCTCGCACGCCATCTCGGACACGCGACGCAGCACCTGCTGGAGCGCCGCCAGATTCGCTGCCGGCATGTTCCGGTACGCTCCGAGCAGTTTGAAGACTTTCGTCCGGCGTATCAGGTCGTCAATGATGAACGAGTTCACGGGCGGGAGTGCCACCGCGCGGTCTCGAACCACCTCGACCGCCGTGCCGCCGGCGCCGAAGGCAATGACGGGCCCGAACACCGGATCACGAGCGATACCTACGAGCAGCTCGCGGCCGTGCGAGCGGTTGTACATCTTTTCGACCGTTACGCCCTCGATGGTTGCCTCGGGGCGCGCTTTCTGAACGCTCTCGACAAGGTCCAGGTAGGCTCCGCGAACGGCGCGCGCGTTCGTGATATTCAACCGCACTCCGGAGACGTCCGATTTGTGCGAGATGTCCTTCGAGCTGATCTTCATCACGACCGGAAAGCCCAGGTTCTCCGCCGCCACAAGGGCTTCGTTGGCTGAGCGGGCTTCGAGCGCCGGCGTCACCGGAATCTGGAAGGCCGTCAGAAGCGCCTTCGATTCCATGGTGTTGACCATATTCCGGCCTTCGACGAGCGCGCCCTCGATGATCATTCGCGCGCCTTCCAGGTCCGGCTCGCTCCGTTCCTGCAGCGGCGAGGGGGTCTGCAGCAGCAGCTTCTGGTTGCGGTCGTAGCGGGCCAGGTAGGCGAACGCCTCTACGGACGCCTCGGGGCTGGGGAAGACCGGGATATCATTCGCAGCGAAGTGGGCCCTGCCCGCCTTCACCTGGTGGTCGCCGAGCCATGTCGCGAGCAGCGGCTTGTCCACCTCCTTGCTGGCGTCGACCACCGACTTCGCCGCCTCGAGCGGGTCCGTCATCGCCTGCGGCGTCAGCATCGCCATCACGCCGTCGACGTTCGGGTCCGTCAAACACCTGGCGACGGCGTCTCGATAGCGCTCCGGCGTCGCGTCTCCGAGAATGTCGACGGGGTTGCCCTTCGACCAGTGCTCGGGCAGTATGCCGTCGAGTGCCTCCACCGTCTCCGTAGCCAGCGTCGCCAGGGAGATTCCCAGATCGATGGCACGGTCCGTGGCAAGCACGCCCGGCCCGCCCGCGTTGGTGACGATCGCGAGCCGGTCACCGCGCACGCGATGGCGTGTCGAGAGGAGCTGCGCAGCCGAGAAGAGCTGCTCGACGGTAGTCGCTCGCACGACGCCCGCCCGCTGCAGGGCCGCATCGAACACGTCGTCGCCCCCGACGAGGGAGCCCGTGTGAGACATGGCCGCGCGCGAGCCCTCGGCGTGGCGTCCGGCCTTGACCACGATCACCGGCTTCAGTCGAGCCGCGACACGCAGCCCGCTCATGAAGCTTCTCGCGTTCCGGACTCCTTCGACGTACAGCAGAATGCTCGATGTCTTGGCGTCCAACGCCAGGTAATCGAGCACGTCGCCGAAGTCGACGTCCGCCATCCCGCCCATCGATACCATCGCGGAGAAACCGATTCCGCGTTCTGTCGCCCAGTCGAGGATCGCGGTGCAGAGCGCGCCCGACTGTGAGACGAGCGCCAGCGAACCCTCCGCCGCCGTGTTGTTGCTGAAGGTCGCGTTGAGGCCCACGGACGGCCGAATGAGTCCGAGGCAGTTGGGGCCGAGCACCCGCAGGTTGTGCCGCCGGGCCTCGGCGAGAAGTGCCTGCTCCCGGGACTTGCCGACACCCTCTAGCTCCCCAAACCCGGCCGACATGACGATGGCCGCCTGCACACCGTGCTCGCCACACTCCCGAATGATGCCGGGCACCGTGGCGGCCGGCGTTGCGATCACGGCGAGGTCCACGTCCTCCGGGACTTCTTCTATGGACGGGTAGCAGACCGCGTCGCCGATACGTTCCCGCTTGGGGTTGATCGGGAATACGTCCCCCTTGAAACCCGCCTCAAGGATGTTGTTGTAGACGAAGGTGCCGAGAGCTCCCTCGCGGTCGCTGGCTCCGAAAAGGGCCACGCGGCGGGGCGAGAACATCGGCCCGAGGTAATGCTTGTCCATTCCGATCCATTTCGATGGCACATCCGTGCCGCTATTTCATTCACTCCTGCCGCTTCGAACGGCGGGCCCCAAGTATCGCCATGCGGCAGGCGCAAACCGGCCGGGGAATCTCTTACATGATGGGTAGGGGAGAGCCCCCGGACGACATCGCTCGGCGGAGTCTCCTACTCTCGAACCGTCTGATCCAGCGGCCTTCCCAGCCGCTCGTACAGACTTCTGCGCCCCGCCTTGTCCCGGTTCAATATCTCTCGCGCCGCCGCAGCCACCGGGATCGCATGTTCCCGGGGTACCACGACGACACCATCTCCGTCGGCCACGATGACGTCGCCGGGCCTCACCAGCGCACCCGCCACCTCGATTGGCTCATTTACCGACTCGATCATGTTTCGACCCGGACGAATTCCGCGTCCGCGCTGCAGCGGGTCCATGTACAGTGGAATCTGCTGCTTGACGATCTCGTCCGTGTCGCGCGCGCCTCCTGTCGTGACAATGCCGATCGCTCCTCGCGCGACCCAGTCCAGCGAGTTGTAGGAGCCGATGGATCCGGTGTCACCGTTGCCGCTGGCGTCGATCACGATCACTTTGCCTGGCTTGATAAGCTCGACGAACGGCTCGGGGGAGATCTCGCCGTACCACTGGCCTTCCCACGTCGCGAATGAATCGGCAGCCATCGGATTCGGGATGACCTGATTGTGCGGAACGTACCTGACGGTGATCGCGATGCCCCGAAACTGGTGGTCCAGCTCGTCGATGTCCTTCCACAGCGCCTGAATCCGCGTGTCCATCAAGCCGACACCGCGCAAGCCGACTATGTCCATGCCGTCGGTCACATCGGCCACGCGGAGGCCCTCGAAGTGCCGGAGTATCTCCTCGTCGATCGATTTATCCGCATCTGATTGTGCGACAACCGAATACGGGAAGCATAACACCAGGGCGAGTCCGAGGATTGTGTGTGAGTAACGTCGCATAACAAATTGTGTATGATGAGAATGCTTGCCCTGAAACGACGGGCCAGTTGGCCATCTATCGCAGATCGGGGAAGGCGGTGTTGCTCACAAAGGCAACTTTCCTGCTATCGGGCGACCACGATGGAACGTTGATCGTACCCTGCCCCCCGTAGACGTAGGCTGCGACCCTGGGCGCACCTCCTTCAATCGGCATCAGGCGAAGATACACCTGTCGGTAGAACGGGTGATCGCCGGGAGCGACATCGGGCAGATAGGACAGAAAGAGAATCCACTTTCCGTCCGGCGAGATGTGCGGAAACCAGTTGTTGAACGCGTCGTCCGTCACCTGCTGCTGCTCGCTTCCGTCCGACTTCATACGCCAGATTTCCATGCGGCCGGTACGCGCCGAGTTGAAGCAGATGAACCGGCCGTCAGGCGTGTATTCTGATCCGTCGTCCAGACCCGGCGTGCTGGTAAGCCGTACTTCCTCTCCTCCATCGACCAATATTC
>JBFGEP010000095.1:0-6908 GCA_041580055.1 Rhodothermales bacterium
GACGAAAACACGCCGATACTTCCGGAGGGCACCACTCAGCGGCTCAGCGAGATCGACCGCGTCTTCATCGAGATCAGCTCAAGTCGCGGATCGGCTCAGCTGGGCGACTTCGACTTCTCGCTGTCGCCTTCCGAGTTTGCGCGCTTCAATCGAAAACTCCAGGGAGCGAAGGTGCGGGGCAGCATTCCGGTCGGGGGTGGCGACGAGAACGCGGTGGACGTCGTGGTTGCCGGCGCAACGAGTAGGGGCACCTATCGGTCGCAGACCCTTGCTGCAGTTGACGGTGTCCAGGGTCCGTATCGGCTCGAAGGAGAATCGGGAGAACGATTCATCATCGTCGTACCTGGCACCGAAGAGGTGTACATGGACGGGCGGCGACTGGCCCGCGGAGAGACGAACGACTACGTAATCGACTACTCGACAGCCGAGGTTTCGTTTACACCGCGGCAACTGATCACGGCCAACAAGCGGATCGTGGTCGAGTTTCAGTATACCACCAACCAGTTCACGCGAAGTCTGGTCGGCACGAACGTCGTAGCGAGATTCGGCTCGACGGAGCGCCGCTCCGGCCGTCTGTCCGCGACCTTCCTTCGCGAGGCCGACAGTCGAGACTTCAACCAGGAGTTTGGCCTCACGTCGGCGGACTCGGCGCTCCTCGTGACGAGCGGAGACGCAGTCGCTACGCGGTCAGGCGCCGAGATTGTCGTTTATGATCCGGAGGCGCTGTTCGTTCAGTACACGAGGGAGGAAGTACCGGATGGAGAGGGCGGGCTCGACACTGCATTCGTTGCCGTCACATCGGCTCCCCCCGGCGGCACGGACGTGTACCGCGTTCGATTCTCGCGGGTCGGTGCAGGCAACGGGTCTTATGTGCGGACGGGCCGGTCCGTTAACGGAATCCTGTACGAGTATCGTGGTCGCGGGCTCGGCGAATACGAGCCGGTGAGAGTACTGCCTAAGCCCAGGCGGCAGCAGCTATTCGATCTCAGTGGGCAGGTTTCGCCCGTTCGTGGCGTCGAGGTGTTCGGTAGTTGGGCGCACTCCGTCAACGACGAAAACCGGCTCTCGAGTCTTGACGGTGAGGACAATCCGGGAAACGCCTACGCGGTCGGGGGGCGCCTGCGGGGAATCGGAACCGGAATCGGTGACAGCCGCGTCACGTTGGAGGTACGTCGCCGCGTAATCGAGAATACCTTTCGCTCGTTCAATCGCATCCGACCGGTGGAGTTCGGCCGGCAGTGGGGCCTCGACGTCAGAAGCGCGGGGGTCGCCGGTGGCAACACCTTCAGATCGAACGAGGTGACCAATGAGCTCACCGGCGTGTTTGAATTCTCCGACGCGTCCCAGATTACGGCCGAGTGGTCGACGATACAGTTTGCGAACGCTTTTGACGCCGGCCGCCAGTCCGCACGCCTGATGATCGGCGAAGACAGACTGCCCCAGATGGAGTATCTGCTTGAGCGGATCGATAGCCGGGACAGGGTGACGGCCCAACGCGGCACGTGGTGGCGTCAGGCCGCTGCCATCCGCTACGAGGATCTTGTCGGCCGATTGACGCCGTCGGTGGAGGTTGAGCATGAGGACCGCAGGCAAAAAGACGATGAGGCTGATAGCCTGACATCCGTTTCGCTTTCGTTTCTCGAGGTGAGACCCTCCCTTGCGTGGCGGGCTGAACGGGTTGAGGTGGGAGGCGGAGTCGACTGGCGCCAGGAGCGCTTCCCCCTGGGTGGGCAACTCATCGACGCAGCCACCGGCTGGACGGCGAAAGGATTCTTGCGGTATCGCAGTGGTCGACTGCTTACGACCGACGCCGACGTCGGATTCCGCCGGAGAACGTTCACGGACCTCTTTCGGGGCACGGCCGTCGGCCAGGAGGGAGAGTCTGTTGTTCTCAGGTGGAACCTGTCGTACCGACCGTGGTCGGGCGCGGTCAACACCTCATGGCTATACGAAGCCCAGACGGAACGGACACCCAAACTCCAGGAGATCTATGTCCGGACGGGACTCGAGTTCGGCCAGTTCGTCTGGGTAGATGAAAACGAGGATGGTGTCATACAGGTTGAGGAGTTTGTCCCCGAGACGACACCGAACGAAGGCAACTACGTCAAGACTTTTGTTCCCTCAGACACTCTCTTCTCAGTCATCGGCGTCCAGGCGCGGTGGCGGCTCGCGCTTGATCCGGAGAAGAAGTGGAAGAACGCAGTCGACGGGTGGAAGCGATGGCTGAGCAACGTGTCCACCCGAACAACCTTCGAGGTTGCCGAGCGAAGTCTGGAGCAGGATCTCAAAAGGGTATATCTGCTCGATCTGGGGAGCTTTCGTCGCCCGGGTGTAACCGTCAACGGACGCCTTGTCATCCGGCAGGACCTGCTGCTTTTCAGATCGAGGCCGGACGTAGGGCTCGACTTTTCCTTCAACAGGATTCGGAGCCTCACGGACCTCGCGGCCGGTCTGGAGGAGAGGGCTATCACAGGGTGGCGTGCTTCGGGCCACGTGAGACCCGTACGGCGGCTGACGTTGCGGATCAGCAGCTCGACCGAAATCAACAGCGTGAACAGCGAGACATTCGCGTCGCGGCGCTACAACCTGAAGACACTCCGGCTCGTACCCGGAGTGTCACTGACCCTATCCCGAAGTCTTCAGTTGAGGGCCGAGGTCGACCTGGCGAAAAAGACCGACCGGCTGTTGGTTCGAAGCTCGCGCCTGTTGAAGGTGCCGCTCGAGGTTCGTTTCAATCGTGCGCGTCGCCTTCAGGCTACAGGGCGGGTGGAGGTCGCGAACGTTACACTTGATGGTGAGGCATCCGGTATCGCGCAGTTCGAGCTCACGGACGGTCGTGGCACGGGAAGCTCGTGGCTGTGGTCCGCCGGCGTACAGTATGCCGTGAACAGGTACATCCGCGCCAGCTTTTCCTATGACGGCCGGGCTCCGGCTGCTGCGCCCACACTGCATACGCTCCGGATGCAGGTGAGCGCCATTTTCTGAGTACCTAGGAGGCGGGATCCGCGAACTCGTCGTAGCTCTCTCTCCGGATGTCAATCCCCGCGCCAGCGAGTTTACCCTCGAGATTCTCATATCCGCGGTCGAGGTGGTAGACGCGCAGCACGTGGGTCTCGCCGCTGGCGATCATCCCGGCTAGTACCAGCGACACACTTGCGCGAAGATCTGTGCTCATTACGTGTGCCCCCTTCAGTCCGCCGCCGCCTTCCACCACGACCTCGTTGCCGACGACGATTGCGTTCAGCCCCATTCGACGCAGCTCCGGGATGTGCTTGAATCGGTCCGCGTAGATGTGCTCGACCACCTTTGCGTTGCCGCCAGCGTGGCCAAGAAGCACCGTCCATTGCGCCTGCAGGTCCGTCGGGAAGCCAGGATACGGGCCAGTCTCAATCGAAACAGCCATCAACTCGTCCGTCGGAGTGACGAAAACAGAGGATCCGTCCACGTGCATCGACGTGCCCGTCGCTTGAAATGCGCTGATGAACGTCTCGCCCAGATGCTCCGGCTCCGCATTCTGTATTTCGATTTGGTCCCCGGGCGTTCCTGCGATGGCGGCGGCTATCATGTAGGTGCCCAGCTCAATTCGGTCCGGGCAGTTCCGCAAGGTCACGGGGCTAAGCGTCTCGACGCCCTCGACTTCAATGGTCCGCGTTCCGAGGCCGCTGATTCTGGCGCCCATCGCGCTCAGCGCTTCTCCAAAGACGATGATGTCCGGCTCGCAGGCCGCGTTCTCAATACGCGAGCTGCCTTTCGCCGTCGACGCCGCGAGAAGCAGATTAACGGTAGCACCTACGCTGGAGGGGGTCAGCGTGAAAGACCCGCCTTTCAGACGACCTCCGGGCGCTGACGCAATCACATAGCCCTCTTCGAGGTCAATCTCTGCACCGAATTCCCTCATCCCCTCGATGTGAAGGTCGACGGGCCTCGGGCCCCACGCGCAGCCCCCCGGGAGCGACACCTTCGCGCGTCCTTTGCGCGCCAGTAGAGCCCCGAGCATGTAGAACGAGGCCCTCATCCTTTTGACCAGCTCGTACGGTGCCTCGGGACGTTCGACGTCGGTTGCGTCAACGGAAATGCGGTGGCCAGCCGGGTCGAAGTCCACAGCGGCCCCCGTCACCCCAATGACTCGGGAAAACGTGCTTATGTCACGGAGGGAAGGAATATTGTCGATGACCGTGCGGCCGTGTGCCACGACAGCGGCTGCCATCAGCGGCAAGGCCGTGTTCTTCGATCCGCCAACGGTAAGTCGGCCCGCGAGGGGCTGGCCGCCACGTATTACAAGCTTGTCCATTCAGGCTCGCGATTCGTTTGGGAGGTCTGTAGGACTGGGACCATAACAGGAAGATAATGTCGCGGCAAGCCATGAACTGAAGCGATCTCAAGAACTCGGTGGTGCTCATTTTTGCCCGGACCGAATTCAACCAGAACCGGCCGGCGCGCCGCAAAGAACAGTGCCCGACTCTGAGCGTTCGTGCTGCACAACGACCGGCCTAGAAACGGGCATGAAACGCACCCCTGTATATCTGGACAATGCCGCCACAACGGCGCTGGACCCCCGGGTCCTCGACGCGATGCTGCCGTTTCTTCGCGACGAT
The DNA here is from genome assembly GCA_041580055.1 of Rhodothermales bacterium. GTDB lineage: Bacteria > Bacteroidota > Rhodothermia > Rhodothermales > JABDKH01 > JABDKH01. The sequence continues at coordinate 4,596 of JBFGEP010000095.1, forward strand.
TTCGGGAACCCCTCTTCGGTACACGCGGCTGGACGCAGGGCGCGGGGTGCGGTTGAGGCGGCAAGGGAGAAAGTGGCCGAGGTCATCGGCGCCGAGCCGGGTGAAATCATATTCACGAGTGGCGGGACGGAAGCCGACAACCACGCGATCAGGGGCTGGGCGGACTCGTATGACGTCCTTGTTACATCACGGGTCGAGCACGAGGCGGTGCTCGAGCCCGCCCGCCGAATGGGCGATTTGGGCAAAGTGGTCGACTACGTGCCGGTGCGGCCCGATGGAACCGTGGCCCCGGTCGACCTGGCGGATGCACTCCAGAGCCACCGCGGCGCCGACATCCTCGTGAGCCTGATGCACGTGAACAACGAGGTGGGCGGGGTGAACGACGTCGCGTCCCTGGCCGAAGTGAGCCGACAGGCACGAGCCGTTTTCCATTGCGATGCGGTGCAGTCCGTGGGCCTGATAGACATCGACGTGCATGACATCGGGATCGACATGCTTTCACTCTCGGCGCATAAGTTCCATGGGCCCAAAGGGGTCGGTGCCCTGTACGTCGGGGCAGACGTGCGCCTGGAGGGCGTTATCAGAGGTGGCAAGCAGGAGAGGGGCAGGCGGGCCGGGACAGAGAACGTGGCCGGCATCGTGGGACTCGCCCGCGCCCTCGAGCTCTCGCGAGAGGAGCGCCCATTCCGCCTCGAGCACATCTCGACACTGCGTGACCGGCTTCGCCGGGGGCTCGCGGAGATCCCGGGCGAAGAGCTGGTGCTCAACTCCACGGCACCGGACGACCGGCTCGCACCCCACATTGTCAACGTGTCGGTTATGCCGGGAGAGCAGGGGCCGATGGATGGCGAGATGCTGCTGCTCAACCTTGACATGGAGGGTGTGCACCTGTCATCCGGGTCGGCCTGTACAAGCGGTACTGTTCGCCCCAGTCATGTGCTTCAGGCGATAGGCCGCGGGCCGGAGCTGGCGACCGCCTCCCTTCGATTCTCACTGGGAAAAGACAACACCGACGCGGATGTCGACTACGCGGTTGAGTGCCTTGCTCGCATCATTCGCCGAATGCGCCGCTCGTAGGATCAAGCGTAATGGAAGCTCTGATCGTGTTCGCCAAACCACCGGTCGCGGGACAGGTCAAGACGCGCCTTTTTCCGCTGCTCGCGCCCGATGAGGCGGCGGAACTGTATCACGCATTTCTGGCCGACTCTATCGAAACGTACAGGCTATTGGGGCCGGACTTGTTTTTGTACTTCACTGAGTCGACGGATGCTCTTGATGTCCCTGATCGACCTAGTGAGACGACGCGTTTTCAGAAGGGGGAGTCGCTGGCCGATCGCCTCCTGAACGCGTTCAGCGAAGTTCTGAACGAGGGGTATCGGCGGGTGGTCGCCATCGGGACGGATCATCCTTCACTGCCTCTGGAGTTTCTCGCGGAGGCGTTCGAGGCGCTGAGCGGGAGAACGGACGTGGTGCTGGGTCCGGCTGAGGATGGTGGCTACTATCTGATGGGCATGCGCCGTTTGGTGCCCGAGCTTCTGTTGGGCATGAGATTCAGTCACAGCGACGTTTTCAGCGATACGGTCAGAAGAGCAGACGACGCGGGTCTATCGTTGAGGGTGCTGCCCGTGTGGTATGACGTCGACACGCCGGACGATCTTCCACGACTATTTCGCGACCTGAGCTGCAGGCCGTCGCAGTCGCCGCGCACTCTGCGCCTGCTTCGCGGTATGGCATCTCGTTACGGGTGGCAGAACGGATCCTGAGTGGTCGGCTTTCTTGCGTTCGAGATCGGTCGATACCGTAGTTTGAAGCACTGCCACCTACTTAATTCGACAATGGAAGGACAGGGGCCGCACGACTTCAGCCACCTCGAAACCCTCGAGCAGTTCATCATCGAGCGCCAGGAGAGCTTCCCGCATTCGACGGGGGCCTTTTCGCGCGTGATACGCGACCTCAGCATCGCCGGCAAAATCGTCAACAGAGACATGAGGCGGGCGGGACTGGCTGACGTCGCCGGCACGACCGGCGAGATCAACGTGCAGGGAGAGATTCAGCAGAAGATGGACGCGCTAGCCCACCGGGAATTCCTTCGCGCCCTGAAGCGAGGCGGCGAGTGCTGCCTGATAGGCTCCGAGGAGCATGCCGAGGCCATCCCGATTCAGACTAACAGCGCTGATGAAGACGGAACGTATATCGTTCTGTACGACCCGCTGGACGGCTCGTCGAATATCGAGGTCAACGTTTCGGTCGGCTCCATCTTCAGCATCTACCGGCTGCCCGACGGGTTTGGCAATCCGACACCCGAGGCGGCAC
>JBFGEP010000096.1:0-6827 GCA_041580055.1 Rhodothermales bacterium
CACCGCCGCGTCCACACAATCGCGCCAGCCGAATGTCCGACGACCCTCTTGAGCAGCGAGCCCGGGTGAGCACCCCCTCACTGTTCGACGACATGCGCTATATCGTCATCGAGGGAGTAATCGGCGTAGGCAAAACGTCGCTGTCGCGCATTCTTTCCCAGCACTTCAAGGCAATGCTCGTGCTTGAGGAGTTCGAGCAAAATCCGTTTCTGGAGAGATTCTACGAGGACAGGGCCCGCTGGGCGTTCCAGACGCAGCTGAGCTTTCTGGCGAGCCGCTTTCGGCAGCAACAGGTGCTGATGAACCCGGACCTGTTCCACTCGTTCGTCGTAGCGGACTACGCATTTGACAAGGACCGCATCTTCGCACACCTGAACTTGGACGGTGACGAATTGCAGCTGTACGAGACGCTGTTCAAGCTGATGAAACCGTCTACGCCGAAACCGGACCTGATCGTGTACCTGCAGTCGACGCCGCAGCGGCTGATGAGCAATATTCGGCTCAGAGCGCGGTCTTTCGAGAAGACGATGGAGGTAGACTACATCAAGGCTTTGAACGACGCCTACAACTATTTCTTCTTTCGCTACGTAGACGGGCCTCTACTTATCGTCAACACCGAGAAAATCGATTTCGTCAACAACCCGGACGACCTCGATCAACTCGTTAGCCAGATTCGCAACCTGCGCCACCCGGGGACCACGTACTTCAATCCGGTTCCTTCCGCTACCCTGTTTTAGGATCTGCTCGTGGTGAAGCTGCTCCTCATCGTTCTGCTGCTGTACCTGCTCTTTCGGGCGGGCCGCAATCTGTTGCGGGCGGCGGTCCGCGACGGACTTATGAAGTCGGAAGACCTGCGAGACTCGATGTCCAGGCCGACCTCTGCCGGAAGCAACGGCCGGAGCTCCGGTGGCGAGGAAATCGAAGACGCCGTATGGGAGGATCTGCCCTAGCGGGCCTGTTTTCTTGTCGGCATCACACGCCGAAGCTGAAACGGAGCGTCTTGCTGCCGCTCACCGGCCTCCCTCCATAGCGGGCAGGCCTGAAGAGGCACCGACGGGCCGCGTCGATGGCCGATTCCTCGAGCCCGAAGCCCAGCTCGCCAACGACCTCGCGCTTCTCGTCCTTATCGAGCAGGAATCTCTCGATGACGCGTGCCGTGCTCACCTGGCCCCGCTCGTCTACGAGCACCTCAACGACCACCTCGGCTCGGATCTTCCTGCGCTGCGCCTCCCGCGTGTACTGGGGCTCGACGATACGAACGGGCCGGGGCTCGATCAGGTCGGGGAGGCCGGACGCGGGGGCGCCATCGTCGACATCGGACTCGTCTCCTGTGCCCTCCGTGAATACTATGAGCTCCTCCGGCAGGTCCAGCTCGTAGTCCTCGATGATCTCGTCGTCCGCTACGACTACCTCAAGGCTGGGCGGCGGCGGAGGCGGCTTCTTGCGGATCTGCTTCGTAGGCAGGATCTGCTCGATTTCAATCGTCTCCTGGCCGGGCAATCGAAAGTTGAACCGCGGCTCGTCGTCGTCCGGGAGAGGCCAGAACCTCACGACGCCTATCGCCATCAGCAGCACTGCAATCAGGCAGGCCTGGCCGCGAAGAGCGTAGCCCGCACGAAGGTCGATGTTGCGTCGTAGAGCCAGCTCTCTGTACGGTTGGTTAAACCAGGACCCGACGCGACAAAGATCTGCCGTCGGCGGACCGAGCGCCGGCAAAACTCCCCGGATAGTCGCGGAGCACCGCAGTCTGTGCGCTGGATCGTCCCGGTGGGCTGTTTTCTACCGGAATCGGCGGTCACGGTTCAGTTTGAGGAGGGGCGGATTCGAAAGATTATTGAAGCGCACGCGGCGGACCCCGGCTGCCTTGCCCGGTTTGTGGTGGATAGGCTATTTTCCGCAGCGAGTTACAGCATTGTTCTCTCGAACGAGGCAGAAGAGCCCTCTTGCTCTGTTTTTCGAAATACGCCGCTCGGCCTGACCGACCTTCTCGCCTGTCCGGGAAGGTTTTTTTGTATCAGGACGTGCCCATGACCACTTTGAAATGATGCAGGATACGGCTTTGAAGGAGCCGCACGTCGCGAAGGCGAGGGCCGGAGAGCCCGAAACGCTCAAGCTCGTACTCGAGGACGGCACGGAGATGCGTGGCGTCAGGTTCGGGGCAGACGGAATGGTCGCCGGCGAGGTCGTCTTCAACACGGGGATGACCGGGTACGTCGAGACGCTGACCGACCCATCCTACAGGGGGCAGATTCTGGTGATGACGTACCCGCTCGTCGGCAACTACGGGGTGCCCCCTGCGCGACCGGCAGGCTCCATCGAAGGGCCCTACGAGTCGAGCCGCATCCAGGTGCAGGCGCTTGTGGTGCAGAACTACGTAGACGACTGCAGCCACCATGCGGCCACCCGAACGCTGGACTCCTGGCTGAAGGAGGTCGGCGTACCGGGCGTTACGGGCATCGATACGCGCACGCTCACGCGTCGGCTCCGAGAGCACGGTACCATGCGCGGGTGGCTTGTGCCGGCGGGTATGGAGCTCGAGGAGGCTCGCCGTGTGGCCACCTCCGTGGACATGAAGAGCGAGGTCTTCCACGCGGTTGCGCCGCCCGAGCCGATCCGGTATGAAGGCGGAGATCTCAGAATTCTGGCCGTGGACGTCGGCATGAAGGACAACATCGTGCGCTCGCTGCTGTCGCGGGGGGCGACCGTCACCCGGGCGCCCTGGCACTGCGAGTTGGCGCCTCTGGCGGCGGAAGCCGACGGAGTGGTCGTCGGCAACGGGCCGGGCGACCCGAAGGACCTCACGACGCTGGTCGGTCAGATCAGCAGCATTCTTCGAGACTTCAATCGCCCGATCTTCGGCATCTGTCTCGGTAACCAGATCCTGACGCTGGCCGCAGGTGGCGACACGTACAAGCTTCCCTACGGACACCGCGGAGTGAACCAACCCGTCCAGGACCTGCTCACGCGGAGGTGTTACGTGACGAGTCAGAACCATGGCTACGCGGTTCAGGACGCAGCGCTGCCCGCCGACTGGGAGCCGTGGTTCGTCAACATCAACGACGGTACGAACGAGGGCGTGAGGTCGCGGACTCGCCCGTACTTCTCGGTCCAGTTTCATCCGGAGGCCAACCCTGGACCGAAGGATACAGGTTTTCTTTTCGACGACTTTCTACGGCTCGTCGGAGCCACAGCCCACCGCTAGAACATGTACGGAGCCTACATACCGAGAAAGCCGAAGCGCGTGCTGGTGCTCGGCTCGGGAGCGCTGCAGATCGGCCAGGCCGGCGAGTTCGATTACTCCGGCTCGCAGGCTATCAAGGCATTGAAGGAGGAGGGGATCAAGACGGTCCTCGTCAACCCCAACATCGCCACAATTCAGACAAGCGAGGATCTGGCCGACCGGATCTATCTCGTGGCCGTGACACCGGAGTTTGTCGAGCGGATCATCGTGCAGGAGGAGGTCGACGCGATCATGCTGTCGTTCGGCGGTCAGACCGCGCTCAACTGCGGACTTGCCCTGCACGATAGCGGTGTTCTGGAGCGGTACGGAGTGCAGGTTCTGGGTACGCCGGTGGAGGCGATTCGCAATACGGAGGATCGTGAGCTGTTCATCCAGCGCCTCTCCGAGATTGGAGTCAAGACGGCCCGCAGCAAGGCCTGCCGTACCCCTGAAGAAGTCCGGCAGGCGGCCGAGGAGATCGGCCTGCCGCTGATGCTGCGAGGCGCGTTCGCGCTCGGCGGCAAAGGCAGCGGCATTGTCGATACGCGCGAGGAGCTCGATGCGGCCATCCGGCGCGCGTTCTCGGGGGATCAGGTCCAGGTGCTGGTCGAAGAGAGCCTCCGGGGTTGGAAGGAGATCGAATACGAGGTCGTGCGGGACGCCCGTGACAGCTGCATCACGGTGTGCAACATGGAGAACTTCGATCCAATGGGCATCCACACCGGTGAGTCGATCGTGGTCGCGCCGTCGCAAACGTTGAACGACGAGGAGTATCACTTCCTTCGCGAGATCGCGATACGGACCGTTCGTCATCTCGGAATCATCGGCGAATGCAACATCCAGTACGCCCTCGATCCGAACAGCCTGGAGTACAGGGTCATTGAGATCAACGCCCGCCTCTCGCGGTCGAGCGCGCTCGCCAGCAAGGCGACCGGCTACCCGCTGGCGTACGTAGCAGCGAAGCTCGGAATCGGGTACACGCTGCCCGAGATTCCGAACAGCATCACTAGGCGGACCACGGCGTTCTTCGAGCCCGCCCTGGACTACATCGTCTGCAAGGTGCCGCGCTGGGACCTGACCAAGTTCCAGGGCGCGGCAATGGGCATCGGTAGCGAAATGAAGAGCGTCGGGGAGGTGATGGCCATCGGCCGGACTTTCCCCGAGGTCATCCAGAAATCGCTTCGGATGCTCGACATCGGGGTCCGTGGCCTCGATCCCGAGGCCTTCGAGTTCGATGATCTTCCGGCGTCGCTCTCGAATGCGACCACGCACCGTGTGTTCGCCATCGCCCGCGCGTTCCTGGACGGTATGGACCTGGACGAGGTCCACCGACTCACTGAAATAGACCGCTGGTTCCTCGCACAGATCGAGAAGATCGTGGACATGCACCGGAGGCTCCGGGAGACGGGCTGGCCGGTCAGCAGATCCCTGCTTCGCGAGACCAAGAGGCTGGGCTTCAGTGACGCGGCCATCGAGTGGCTGACGGAAGCTACGGGCGGAGCCGCTCGGCAAGCGCGGATCGAATACGGAATCGTGCCGCACACGGCGCAGATCGACACGCTGGCGGCCGAGTTTCCAGCCGACACGAACTACCTCTACGGCACGTACCACGCCCAGCATTCAGACGTCAGCCCCTCATGGCGAAAGAAGGTTCTCGTGCTGGGCTCGGGCACCTACCGCATCGGATCGAGCGTCGAGTTTGACTGGTGCTGTGTCAACGCCGTCCAGGCCGCTGAGGAAGCCGGCTTCGAGACCCTGATGCTCAACTACAATCCGGAGACGGTCAGTACGGACTACGACATCTGCGACAAGCTCTTCTTTGACGAGATCACATTTGAGTCCGTGATGGATCTCTGCGATCGGGAGAAGCCGGATGGAGTGATCGTCAGCATGGGAGGGCAGATTCCGAACAACCTCGCGATTCAGCTCCACCGCGCCGGCGTCAAGATCCTGGGCACGAATCCCGAGAACATCGACCGGGCGGAAGACCGCAGCAAGTTCAGTGCGCTGCTGGACGAGTTGGGGGTGGACCAGCCGAGGTGGATGAAGCTCACGGATGCCGACGACGCGGATCAGATCGTCGAAAGACTGGGCGGTTTCCCCGTCCTGGTGCGACCGAGCTACGTACTCAGCGGGGCCGCGATGAGTGTGGCGCACGAGCCGCAGGAGCTCGGGCGCATCCTCTCCCGCGCGGCGGCGATTAATCCAGACCATCCGGTGGTGGTCTCGAAGTTCGAGACGCATGCGAGGGAGATCGAGATCGACGCGGTGGCTGATCAGGGTGAGATAATCCTCTGGGCCGTCAGCGAGCACATAGAGGATGCGGGAGTGCACAGCGGCGACGCGACTCTGGTGCTGCCGCCACAAAAGCTCTACATCGGAACCATCCGGCGCATCCGGCAGATCGCAGCCTCCATCGCGAAGGCGCTTCAGATCACGGGCCCGTTCAATATGCAGTTCCTTGCGAAACACCGGGCGGTCAAAGTCATCGAGTGCAACCTGAGAGCGTCGCGCAGCTTCCCGTTCGTCTCGAAGGTCACGGGCACAAACTTCGCCGCGGAGGCAACCCGCCGGATGCTGGGTGTGCGGCGACCCGTAACCAACGAGACGCTCGCGCTCGACTACGTCGGCGTCAAGGTGCCGATGTTTTCATTCGGGCGCATCGTGGGTGCCGATCCGATGCTCGGCGTAGAGATGACGAGCACGGGTGAAGTAGGCTGCCTGGGCGGCGACCTGAACGAGGCGCTCCTGCACGGTCTCCTGGCGACAGGGTTCAGATTTCCGCAGTCGGGCGTGCTCCTTTCGCTCGGCCCGATCGAAGAGAAGTACAGCTTCGTCGAGGACGCGCGTCTCATCGCCGAGGAGCTGGGGCTGCCCGTGTACGCGACGAAGGGTACGGCAGAGCGACTGTCGGAGGTCGGCATCGAGTGCACAGCGGTCGAGAAGGGACACGGCAACGGGCTCAGCGCGCTTGATCTGATCGACGACGGCCGCGTCGACCTCGTCATCAACATCCCGATTGAGTACGACGAGCAGGGACGTCCGGACGGGTACCTGATACGCCGCAGGGCGGTGGATGCGGGTATCCCGCTGTTTACGGATCTCAAGCTGGCGGGAGCGGTGGTCGAAGCGCTCCGCTCCGTGCAGCCGGGCCAGCTGGACGTGGTTGCGTGGGGCGACTACCTGGAGCGGCAGACCGTACCTCTGAACTGAGCGCCTCGTCTACGCGATGCGGATGAGGGCGTCATCGGTGGCGCCGGCCGTCACGACACCGTCTTCAATCCGATTGAGATAGACATCGCCCACCGTGCCTTCCAGCGCCGGATTAAAGTCTGTCCGCACGCGAATGTAGTTGTCGGTGAAGCCGTAGGCGTGTCCATTCCTGTCCGTCCCTTCCCACAGAACGCTGCGCACCGTTTCCAGGTGTTCGTGGTAGAAACGGTGTCGCTTCTTCTCTGAGACCAGGCGAAGGACGCGGTTGCGCCGGGACCGTTCGGATGGCTCGACCGGCATATTCGCTCCACTCGCGATAGCCGCTGCAGCCGCTGTGCCGTCGCGCTCCGAGTACGTGAACACGTGCAGATCGGAAACGGGTAGGTCCGTCAGA
>JBFGEP010000097.1:0-6718 GCA_041580055.1 Rhodothermales bacterium
CTCCAGATTTCTGTCAGCGCCGGCGACGCACTCACGTAATTGAAGGACGGAGTACCCGTCAGACTCGCCGTGCCGCCTGCGGTGACCGTGCCGTAGATGCCAGGTGTGCCTTTGACTTCAAAGTTGCCGTCCGCAAAGAACTGACCGTGAATGTCGACGGTGCCGCTGAAGCTGATGTTACCGCTGGAGTAGAACGCCATGGTAGACTCTCCTGCGTCGACCGTTGACATGCCGGACTGCATGTTGCCCGAGATGCTGATGTCACCGTTCACCAGAAACATCACGTAGCCGTCAATGGTCGTGCCGCCTGTGGCATCGAGCTTTCCGTCGACGTACCAGACGAACGGATTCTCCCGCGTGCCACCCAGATCGTAGGCTCCGGAAAGTGTGACGTCGCCGGGGCTGAACTGATCGATGTCCGCCGAAGCGAGATAGGCGGAGGCGTCGAAGTCCGGGATCTCGATGTTCGATACCTGATGCACGGGATCGCGATCGAACTCGTTCTCGATCGGATTGAAAGTCGTCGTCAGTGCTGACTCCGGATTGGCCGTGACCTGGTCCACGTACGTCCCGAAGCCTGCGACATTGACGTTGTTGCCCGAGAGATTCAGGGTCCCGTTCGTATGGATGTTCGCATTCTGCTGGTCGCTCGACGCCGACAGTACGACGTCCGGCGAACCTTTGAGCAGCAGGTCGTTCTGCGCTAACAGGCCGTACCTCAGAAAAGGCGGTACGGCTGTGGGCGTCGATTTCGGAAGCCGCTCGTACTCGGCGTAGATCTTCCAGATCACCGGCATCGAGCGGGTATCTTTCAGCCGCCCCTGCGACTCGATGCGATACCTGGAGCCCGACGACGAGAGCACCGAGCGGTACGTTCCGTCCGGAAGGTCGGCCGTCATGACGGTCGACTCGATGCCCATCGACATCGCCTGCCGAGCCCTCGAGAATCCGCTCTGGGCGGCATCGCGCGCGAGGGTCTGGTACTGGTAGTCCGCAGCCTGACCCCGGACCTCGACCATGGATCGGTATCGGGTCGAGCTGTAGAACGCGAAGGAGATGCCGAAGGCGGCGATCATTATGAGGAGTCCTTTGCCTAACGTGTTCTCTGTTTCTTTAAAGGAATAGTTGCGTAGCGATCCCCTACCACTGGCACCGATCTCCGCATGCGACTACCTCCGACACTCGAATCGTGTCGGCGGGCGTCACGTCCAGCGGGACCGACTCCACCCAGACTTTCTTCAGGCGCGTCATGTAACCTACCGGCGTCTGACCGTCAGTTTCGGATACGTATGACACTCTCGCTCTCGTGCGGAAACGAAGCGTCTTGCCGTTCGTGGTCCGAACGTCTTCCGCGACGGCGCCGTCGTAGTCGTCGACGTCGTTCATGTCCGCCGATTCGCCGAGCTGCCCGGCACCCGAGACGAAACTGGTGAGCAGCACCTGCGAATTGATTGCGCTCGTGAGAACTGCCTCGTCGAAGGCCCTCGAAGTAATCTCCTCCATCCTATCCGTGGCGGCGGCCGTCGCCTCCACGGTAATCTGCGATCTGATGGAGATCATCCTCTGCGTGAGAACGCTGCGGTGCTGCTGGAATGTGACCATTGACGCCAGCGCCATGGCGATTACTGCAACGAGTGACTGAGGCATGTTGGCTTCGGGGCTCGGCCCGGTCTGGTTCGGAGTCGCTCGACCCATCTCCAAGCCCCATACCACTTTCTGACGGCCCCACTGCCTGGCGCCGGCACCGGGGAGCAGAAATAGTCCCGAGAGGCCCCGTTCGGGTCGATTTCGTGATTCTCGGAGGGGCCAGATTAGCCTTTGGTCCGATCGCCCGGGATCGTAAAGGCAGACAAATCTGAGACGGATCCGTCTCATCCGGGTACAGGCCCGGACCGCTTCACCCGCTGCACAGGCGGTAGCCTTCATGTAATAGAGCCTCCGGCCACCGGCCCAAGGATTCCCCGTCAGGCACCGTCGATCAGGCTCCGTAAGATTCGTCCGGACTACATCGACCCACCGCAACCGGGGCCGGATGCGTCCGGTCGCCGAAGGAGGATATCACAGTGAAAGCAGCCGTGGACCGACTCTGGCCCGAGCTCGAGTGGATCCGGAACGAAGATCTCAGACGTAGCACTCGTCGGACGTGGGAGGAGGCACTCGCGCGAAGCCCGCTGACACCGGAGGACCTCGAGGAAATCCCGTTCACTCTGCTCGTGCCCGATTGCCCGGCGACGTTCATGGAGCACAAGCGGTGCGTGGTTCACATCGCGCGCCGCTCGGCCGAGGCGATGACGGAGTTCCTCGGCCGGGCCCTGCCGATCGATATGGACACGGTGATCGCCGGAGCGATCCTAGCCGACGTCGGCAAGTTGCTCGAGTACGAGATCTCCGACGGTGAGGCTCGCCAGAGCGAGCGCGGCAAGGCCCTTCGCCATCCCTTCACCGGCGTGGCCCTGGCCATGGAGTGCGGTGTGCCCGACGCAGTGTGCCACATCATCGCAGCCCACGCCGCCGAGGGCGATCTCGTGAAACGCACGACCGAGGCCATCATTGTGCACCACGCCGACTTCATGAGCTACCTGCCCTTCAAGAATCTCTAGAACTCAACCCATCGGAGGAAGAAACCCACCATGCCGGGAACCATTACCGAGACGATGTCGCGCTGGGCCGCCGACCTGACGTACGCTGACCTTGGAGAGAAGGCGGTGGCCGAGGCGCGCCGATACCTGTTGGACTCCCTCGGGTGCGCCCTCGGCGGACTCCAGCAGGAGGATGTCCACATCGCCCTCCGGGTCCTGGACTCGACGGGCGGCACGGGCACGTCCACCGTCATCGGCACGGGGCGCAAAACCGACCCGGTTACCGCATCGCTCGCGAACGCCCTGATGGTCCGCGTCATGGACTACAACGACATCTACTGGCAGCAGGACCCGTCACACCCGTCGGACATCATCCCGGCCGCGATGGCATGCGGCGAGCGGGCCGACGGCAGCGGAAAGGATCTTATCCTCGGCATCGTCCTCGGTCACGAGTTCGAGATGCGTCTCTGCGAGGCTGCGTTTCCCGGCATCCGCGAACGGGGCTGGCACCACGCCACGTTGACGGCCTTCGTCTCACCGATCGTTGCCGGCCGCATGCTCGGCCTGCCGTGGGACAAGATCCAGCACGCGATCGGCATCTCGGCCTCGCGCCACGCCACCATGGGCGCGGTCACTGCGGGCAAGCTGACGATGATGAAGAACACGGTCGACCCGATGGCGACGCAGAGCGGCGTCCTGGCCGCACTGCTTGCCGAGGAAGGGTACACGGGCCCCGAGCATGTCATCGACGGAAAGGAAGGGATGGTGCATTGCTTCGGTCCCGAGTGGAAGCTGAATATTCTCGTGGAGGGGCTGGGCGACTCATGGCGTATCGAGCGGTGCGGGATGAAGGCGTTCCCGACCGAGGCGCTCACTCACACGCCTATCTCCGCCGTCCTCGACCTCGTAATCGAGAACGACGTGGCGCCGGAGGACATCAAGACCGTGGAGATTCGATCGCTGGCGCGCGCGGCGGACATCCTCGCGGACCCCTCCAAGTACGATCCGCGAACAAAGGAGACGGCGGACCACAGCCTGCCGTATGTCATCGCGGCGGCCATCGTGGACCGGCAGGTGACACCCGCACAGTTTGTCCAGGAGCGGATTGTTGCGGACGACATCCGCGCCCAGCTGAACAAGGTGAAGGTGATCGCGGATCCGGAGATCGAGAAGGTCTTCCCCGCCCTCCAGCGTGTGATCGTCGACCTGCACACGACCGACGGCAGGTCCTTTACCCGGACTCTGGATTATCCAAAAGGAGACCCGCGTAATCCGTTGTCCGACAGCGAAATTGAGGACAAATTTGATGCGCTGGCTTCGCCTGTGATGTCCTCCGCCGCCCGGCAGAGGCTGAAGGAGGCCACCTGGAATCTGGAGTCGTTCGATTCGATCAACGAGTTCATGGACCTCTGCACGGCAGATCTGACCGACTGAGCCTATGGGACAGACCATCACAGAGAAGATCGCGCAGGCGCACATGACGGAGGGTCCGGCGAGAGCTCTGCGCGCAGGCGATGTGGTCTCGCTCCGGCCCCGGCACGTGATGACCCACGACAACACGGCGGCCGTGATGAAAAAATTCGCTTCGATCGGAGCGAGCCGAATCAGCGATCCTCGACAGCCCGTCTTCGCGATCGACCATGACATCCAGAACACGTCCGAGAGCAACCTGAAGAAGTACGGCAATATCGAGGCTTTCGCGCGTGAGCACGGCGTAGACTTCTATCCGGCAGGAACGGGGATCAGTCATCAGGTGATGGTCTCCCACGGATACGTCCTCCCGGGCTCCCTGGTGGTCGGCTCCGATTCGCACTCAAACATGTACGGCGCGCTCGGCGCGCTGGGCACGCCGGTCGTGCGGACGGACGCCGCCGCTATCTGGTCTACCGGCGAGTTCTGGTGGCAGATTCCTCGCACGATCAAGGTGGAGCTCGCCGGCGAGCTTCGCGACGACACCTGCGGCAAGGACGTCATCATCACACTGTGCGGGTTATACAATCAGGGAGAGGTTCTCAACGCCGCGGTGGAGTTCAGCGGCCCCGGCGTCGTGACTCTCTCCATGGACGACCGGATGAGCATCGCCAACATGACGACGGAATGGGGAGCACTCGTCGGGTGGTTTCCCATTGACGGGATCACCGTCGATTACCTCCGCCGGCGGGCGCGCGTCCTGCGCAAGCACGGGATCGACCGGATCTCGGAGGAGGATCTCGAACGGTGGGCAAAAGATCCTCCGCGACCCGACCCGGACGCGGCGTACGCCGGCCGGATCACGCTCGACCTCTCAAATGTGAGCCCGCACGTGTCCGGCCCCGACAGCGTCCAGGTCATGCATTCCGTGTCGGAAATCGAGAAAGAGCGGATCCGGATCCAGAAGGCGTATCTGGTGTCCTGCGTGAACAGTCGCCTGTCCGATCTCGAAGCGGCGGCGGCCGTGATGGGGGGTGGCAGCGTTGCCGAGGGAGTCGAGTTCTACGTCGCCGCGGCGAGCAGGGAGATACAGGATGCCGCCGAATCGTCCGGCGTATGGGCTACGCTAATGTGGGCCGGCGCCCGTCCCCTCCCGCCGGGATGCGGTCCCTGTATCGGGCTCGGTGCGGGGACGCTCGAACCGGGTGAAGTCGGCATCTCCGCGACAAACAGAAACTTCAAGGGGCGGATGGGTTCGCGCGAAGCGAAAGCGTATCTCGCGAGTCCGGCGGTTGTCGCGACATCCGCGATCAACGGGTATATCTCGGGCCCGGGAGAGGCTAACGGCCGGGCTATCGTTCCCTCGTTCGAACAGTTCGAGCTGCCCGACGCGGACGAACGAGTCGACATCCTTCCAGGTTTTCCCGCCTCGGTCACGGGCAGGCTCGTCTTCGTCCCGAAGGACAACCTGAACACCGACGGCATCTACGCCGGCGACTACACCTATCGGGAGGACATGACCCGCGAGGACATGGCGCGCGTGCTGATGCAGAACTACGATCCCGAGTTCGCCGAACGGACACAGGCCGGTGACATCGTCGTCGGTGGCCGAAACTTCGGCACCGGATCCAGCCGCGAGCAGGCCGCGACCGCTTTCCAGGCAAAAGATATCTCGATGGTCATCGCCGGCAGCTTCTCTCAGACCTACCTGCGCAACGCCTACAACAATGGCTTTGTCTGTGTTCAGTGCCCCGAGATCGTCGATCGGCTGCTGGACGACTTCCGCGAGGACGCGGCCGGACGCCCGACCGTGATTCCCGGCGATCCACTCGAGGTCGACTTCAGCCAGGGCCGAATACGGTATCGAGACGCCAGTTTCAGATTCGCGCCGCTGGGCTCTGTGCCCCAATCGCTAGTTGTGGCAGGCGGAATCGAGAACGCGATACGCAAGAGACTTTCAAAACAAGACTGACCACACTCCGCTTACGGAAGACACTATGACGCGCACAGTTGTGACCATGCCGGGCGACGGCATTGGAGCCACCGTCCTGCCCGAGGCCATCCGAGTACTTGACGCCGTCGGCTTCGAAGCCGATTACGTCCACGCCGACATCGGCTGGGAATTCTGGAAGGCGGAGGGGAACCCCCTCCCGGACCGTACGATCGACCTGCTGGAGAAGCACAAGCTCGGACTCTTCGGGGCGATCACGTCCAAGCCGAAGAAGGAGGCCGCAGCGGAGCTCGCACCCGAGCTCCGGGACAAAGGGCTCGCCTACTTCAGTCCCATCGTGGGCATGCGCCAGAGGTTCAACCTCGACATCTGCATCAGACCCTGTCGCTCCTTTGCCGGCAACCCCCTGAACTTCATCCGGCAGACGGCCGACGGAGGTTTCGAAGAGCCTGCCGTCGACGTGGCGATCTTTCGCCAGAACACGGAAGGACTGTACTGTGGCATCGAGTGGACGAATCCGCCGGCCACTGTCAGGGACGCGCTGGCGACCCACCCCAAGTACGGCGCATTCGCCAACGTTCCCTCGGAGGACATGGCGATTTCTGTGCGGCTGTTCACCCGCAACGCCTGCCGCCGAATTGTCGACCACGCATTTCGGTACGCGGTCAAGCACGGCTACCGGTCCGTCACGGTCTGCGAGAAGCCGAACGTCCTTCGTGAGACGTCCGGGATGATGGAGGAGGTCGCACGGGAGGTGCACCGAGACTACCCCGAGATC
>JBFGEP010000098.1:0-6704 GCA_041580055.1 Rhodothermales bacterium
AGGGCGGCGAACTAAAGGAAGGCGAGCCTGCGCATCAGCCAGCCCGATCGCAAGTCGGCGTGCCGGTCTCTCCGGGGCCGGACCCTGCCCCGACATGCTGTCAGTCGGGAATCGGATAGCCTTGCTCAATCACCCATGCGCGATGCAGGTGCTGCAGGCGCGGCGTTACGTTAGCCCGCGATCTGTCGACTATCCGACGCCCGTCAACCTCGAGTACCGGCGTCAACTCACCCATGGTTCCGGTAGTGAAGACTTCGTCCGCCGCATAGACCTCGGTCAGCGACACGTTGCGCTCCTCTGTTGGGATTCCGTCTTCGCGCGCGAGACGGACGACGAGTCCACGAGTGATCCCCGGCAGGCACGAGTCGGCGGTCGGGGTTACCAGCGCCCCTTGCCGGACGATGAAGACATTCGTGGCGTTCGTCTCGGCGACGAATCCGTAGAGGTCGAGCATGATGGCGTCGTCCGCACGCGCCACGTTTGCCTCAATCTTTGCAAGGATGTTATTGAGAATATTGTTGTGGTGGATCTTCGAATCGAGAATCTGGGGGGTGTTGCGTCGAGTCGAGGCCGTGATTAGCCGGATCCCCTCGCTCGGGTACACCGGAGGCTTCCACTCGGCGAGCACGATGAGCGTGCACCCCGACCTGTTGTTCCTCGGGTCCATGCCCGACGTGACCTTGGTCCCACGCGTCAGCGTCAGCCGGATGTGGCACTCGTCCCGCATCCCGTTCGCTTTCAGCGTTTCGAAGATCGCCTGCATCACCGCCTCCCTGCTCGGCACCCGCTCAAAAGCCAGGGCATGCGCTGAGTCAAAGAGGCGGTCGAGATGCGCCTCCAGCTCGGCGATCCGTCCGTCGTAGACCCTGAGACCTTCCCAGACGGCGTCGCCTCCCTGCACGACGCTATCGAACACAGACACGCAGGCCTGCGACCTCGGTACGAGCCGACCGGCTACATGAACTTTGATGTCAGCGTTTCTTGGATCCGGGAGGTCCGAAATGATGGGGTCAGCCATGGGTTCGTGCTTTGCAGGTTCGGTTCGCTTAGAGTCAAACGTCAGGAGGCTCACGAGATAACCTCCCGTGAGCCTCCAACCATGAGCGGAATACCGGGCTCGAACCGGCGACCTCAACCTTGGCAAGGTTGCGCTCTACCAACTGAGCTAATTCCGCACACCAAAAAAATGATACAATGCTGCCCGGCCTCAAGTCAACACCGCAAGCCGGCTGCCAGCGTAGAACCGCCGGGTCTCAGGGCGAGTTCCCCCTGAAACCGATGCGGCGACGGGCTGGTCTCTCACGCGGTCGCTCAACCTTGAGCGTCATCTCAACGGCGAACGACGAGGCGCCGACCGCCTGCCAGAATCCGACTGCATCATCGCTCTGAGACAACATCTTCACCCGTACCTTCTCCGCGCCCTGCCGGCCGGCCCAGTCTGTAGCTCGAGCCACCAGAAGGCGCCCCACACCGCTGCGACGGAATTCCGGCGCGACGTACAGGAACTCTATGAACACCTCGCCGGCGGGCTCAAAGATGGGCGCAGGGCCCCAGAGCCGGGCCGACAGGAAACCCGCTGCCGCACCGCGCACCTCGCCAACGAGAAGCAGCTGTGCGGGGTCCCTCAGCCATAGCGGAAAGTCAGACCTCCACCTTTCCCTTGCGTCTGCGGCAGGGCGAAAGCGGTCGTCCAGTGCGGCTTCTTCCGCCATGAGAGCCATCCACGCGGCCTCCACGAACGTCGCGTCGCGCTCGGAGGCGCGGCGCGCGATGATCTTCGTGTCCCGGGCCACTGTTAGAGGTATCCCTGTTCTACGAGCAACTCGGCATTGAGGATGGCGCCACCCGCCGCCCCCCGAACGGTGTTGTGCACGAGCACGACGAACCGGAATTCCAGGACATTGCAGGGGCGAAGCCGCCCGATCCAGACCGGCATGCCGCCATGCATCGATACGTGCTTTCGAGGCTGCGGGTCGGCGGCGCCCGGAAGCACCCTGATGAACGGCCTGGGCGCGAACGGCAAACCCAGATCGTCGATATCGCTGACGAAGGACTCGAACGCCTGCCTGACATCGTCAAGGGATGCACGTTCAGCGAGCTGAACGCTGACACACTCGGTGTGTCCGTCCAGAACGGGTACGCGATTGCAGTGGGCACTGACCGCAAAGTCCGCATAACGAATGCCGTCGTCGGTCAGCTTCCCCAGGAGCTTCTGCGGCTCCGTCTCTACTTTGTCCTCCTCACCGCCGATGTGCGGAACAACATTCGCCAGGATGTCGAGCGACGCCACGCCGGGGTAGCCCGCGCCGGAAAGCGCCTGCATGGTGGTGACGATTACCTTCGTGAGCCCGAAGCTGTCGTAGAGAGGCTTCAGCGCGCTGGCCAGACCCACGGTCGAGCAGTTCGGGTTCGTGACGATGTAGCCCCGGTCTGAGAACGTCTGGCTTTTGATGAGCCGCGTGTGGTCCGGGTTGACCTCCGGAATAAGCAGCGGCACGTCCGGCTGCATGCGGTAGTTCTTTGCGTTCGAGATCACCGGGAGACCCGACCTCGCGAAATTTCCTTCGATCTCGAACGCCACCGAGGAGTCGAGGCCCGAAAAGACGAAGTCGCAGTCCAGGCCCGGCTCGCTCGCGCTGACGGGCATACCCGCAATGCCGCCCGGCAGCGGGGTACTGCCAATCCAGTTGACGGCGTCCCCGTACGCCCTGCCCGCCGAACGTTCCGAGGCGGCCACCGCCGTGATCTTGAACCAGGGATGATCTGCCAGCAGCTCAACAAACTTCTGACCCACCGCACCCGTGGCGCCGAGGATCCCCACTCTGCGTTTGCGGTCTGTCGTCATCTTCACGGCTGCTGATGATTTAATTCGTGCGCGAGTCCACGAAAGATACTGCATCCAGAGTGCGGCCTTGCTCTCGGGCACCGGTTAATTGTCGTCGAAACGAAATGCCAGAAGGAACCGTCCTTTTGTCCGCGATCGGGTTGTGCGTATCATCCTGTCGGACGAGGAAAACGCGGTGATCGACTTTGGGAGCGAGGCTAATTGACGGCAAGGCCGTGGCGGCTACCGTCCGGGCTGAGGTAGCGAAAAAGGTTCGCGATTGGGTGTCTGACGGCCACGGCCCTCCGGGGCTGTCCGTCGTCCTCGTGGGAGACAACCCTGCATCGGCATCCTATGTGCGCGGCAAGGCTAAGGCCTGCCTCGAAGCTGGAATTGTCAGCGAGACCCTGACGTACGAGTACGACATCAGCGAGTCGGAAATTCTGGAGGTAGTCCGCGAGCTCAACTCGAGTGACGAAGTCGACGGTATCCTGGTTCAATTGCCGCTTCCAGACCACATAGACGAGGGGAAGGTCATACACGCCATCGATCCGGACAAGGACGTCGATGGCTTTCACCCTGCGAACGTCGGAAGGCTCGTGCTCGGGCAACGCGGATTTGCGCCGGCGACACCCGCCGGCATCATGGAGCTGCTGAGACGCTCCGGCGTCGAGATCTCGGGCAAGCGGGCCGTTGTGCTGGGACGCAGCAACATCGTCGGAAAGCCGATGGCAAATCTGCTTCTGCAGAAAGGGGTAGATGCGACCGTAACGGTTTGCCACAGCCGAACCCGCGATCTCGCAGCCGTCTGTCGGGAGGCCGACATCCTCGTCGCCGCAATCGGGCGGGCGCGATTCGTGACGGCCGATATGGTCAGGGCGGGCGCCGTCGTGATCGACGTCGGGATCAACCGCGTCGACGACGAAAGCAGGCCGAGGGGATACAGGCTGGTCGGCGATGTCGATTTCGAACCCGTGTCGGAGAAGGCGGGCTTCATCACTCCGGTGCCGGGCGGCGTGGGACCTATGACGATCGCGATGCTTCTGAATAACACGCTCCAGGCCGCGATGGACAGGGCGGCCGTTCTGTAACCCAGCCGGCGGACGGACCCATGAACGAGTTGATCCTTCAGGATGCCCAGGTAGCCGACAGCCTTGCCGCAGGCGTTCCTCCGTCAGCCCTGGCCGACACAGTCGGTGCGGAGCAGCAGGCTGCCGTAGGCGAACTGATTGCCGAGGGGCGCATCGGCGAGTTCTGGGACGCAGTCACCGGTCTGACGGCAGCGGCCATCGCCGAGCTCGTACCCAAGTTGCTCGGGGCGATTGCCGTGTTTCTGGTTCTCTATGTCGCCTATCGGATTATTGGCCTGTTCCTGCGCCGGATACTTCGACGCAGCAAGCGAGTGGACGCCGGCCTTGAATCACTCCTCAGCAAGACCTATAGGATACTCGCCTTCCTGCTGATCACCGTGATGGTGCTGGCGCAATTTGGCGTGAACGTAACGGCCCTGCTGGCGGGGCTGAGCATCGCAGGTGTCGCCATCGGCTTCGCGGCGAAAGACACCGTCGAGAACTTCATCTCCGGAGTCACGATCCTTCTCGACAAGCCGTTCGCTATCGGGGATGTCATCGAGGTGGACGGTACGTACGGAGTCGTCGAAGACCTTACGCTGCGATCCACCCGCGTCCGGACATTGAACCGGCAGATCATGGTGCTGCCCAACCTCCAGATGGTCAATCAAAAGGTGATCAACTTCACCATGATGGGGGTCGTGCGGGTCGACATCAAGTTCGGCATTGCCTACAAGGAGTATCCCGAAGAAGCTCGAAAGGTCGTGCTTGGACTTACGCGCGGCGACGAGCGGCTTCATCCCGATTTTCCACCCGCGGTAGTGGTGACAGGCCTCAACGACTCGAGTGTCGACATGCAGCTTCGCGTGTTTCTGGCTGACGCTGGCCGTGAGAACGAGGTGCGCGTGGACTACATCGAGCGTATCCGAGAGGCACTGAGGGCAGCGGACATCGAAATCCCCTATCCCCATCTGCAGTTGTTTGTGGACGGCGCGAAGGCTCTCGAGCGGTCGTCGCTGTTTCGCCCGTAACGAGGGAGCTCCTGTCCGGGCACCTGAGTTCGCGGACGTCCGCTGCCGTCGGGCCTGTCAGGCGTCCGCCGGGATCACACCAACGATGCGAACAGGACCTCCGCTGCCTCCTGCGATCTTCATGGGCAGCGCGAAGATCCAGGCACCGGTTGCCGGCAGTCGCTCCGGTCCCGCGACGTTCTCAAAGGCCGGTATGTTCGCCTCGAAAAGGGCCTGATGAGCTTCGAACAGTAACGACTGGCCCGCGTCGATGCTCGGAGTATCGATCCCGATCGCGGCAATTGAGCGCTCCGCGGCTAGCCAGGTGGCGGCATCGGGGTGCAGACCGGGGAAGTGCAGCCTTGCCACAGCCTCCGCGCCTCGTTCGTCGGTGCCCATGTAGCGCTCCCGATCTGGCCAGAACTGCGAGTAGCCGGTCGATAGCAGTACGATGGCGCCGTCCGGTATGCGCGAATGCAGTTCTTCGAACCGCGTCAGGTCGTCAACGGTGACCCTGTAGTCGGGATTCGCCAGGGTGCGATCCGAAACGTCGATAACCACGGCGGGAGCGATCAGGCTCGACAGCGGAACCTGCTCGGTCGACCAGCGGCCCTCAGCGAAGTGAATGGGTGCATCCAGGTGGGTTCCTCCGTGCTCCGCCGACGTGAACGTGTTGGCGGCGTAGTAGTAGCCCTTGTCGGTATAACCCTGAAAGGAAGACTCGAGCTGGAATCCGTCCTCGGTGGGCCAGTAGACGGATTCCGCGTCGTAGGAATGACTGAGGTCGATGAGCGTCGCCGAGCTCAGCAGTTCGTCGAACGTCGGGCCCGGTGGCCGACAGGAAGCGGCCAAGACAATCGCTGCCGCCAGCGTCAGGGTGCGCATGGATTACGATCTACGGTGGATGAAAGTGCGCCGGCTCCGGTCCTCGGCGGATGATCCCTGGGGTGCCCGGTGCGTTCGGGTCAACAGCGGGGCGGCGGCGGCCGGCGCGGCCTGGTGATGCGGCCAGATTGAGTTGGACGGGTGCGGCCGATCGATGAGACAGGCGCTCTTACTCCTTGAAGCTGTCTACCGCGTCTTCGACCGTGTCGTAGTCGTCGAAGACGGGGCCCAGCAGTCGTGTCATCAGGAACAGATTCTTGATGCGCTTTTTGAGTCCGGCGATCTTGACGTCGCCTCCCACGTTACGCATGGACGTCAATGCGCTGATGAGCGTACCTATGCCCGTTGAGTCGATCATTTCCGTATCGGAGAGGTCAATGACCAGCTTCGTCTTGCCACCCTCCTTCAAATCGCGAATCGCGGTCCTGAAGGCGTCGCCATCGACGCTGCCGAGGAACTTCCCCTTCAGCTCGACTACGGTGGCGTGATAGTGATCACTTGTCTTGAATTTCATTTCAGATCTCCTTAGCCCGGATCAGTGAGGGTAGCAGCATTATAAGCAAAAAATGCTAGCTGCGGCCAAGTAATTGCAGCTGCCAGACGTCGCGGCGGCTGGCGTGAACCACCGGCGCGATGGCTAGAATTCCCGTCTTTCCGATACTGTCTTCCAGGTAGTCAAGCTCTGCCAGCTTGGCCTTCGTCGCGGGATCGACCTGCGGCCGGAATCCGGCCTCCCGCATGAGCATGATCCCCTTCGCTTTGATGGACAACTCTACCTGGATTCGGAGCCAGCAGAGCATGTCGGCGATCACCTCGCCGGCGAAGCGATTCTGCAGCGACTGCAGGTACTGGCCGACTCTCGTTTCCGAGATGTTTCCGGACTTGATGAGCTGCAGCAGCTCCTGGTCTGAATCA
>JBFGEP010000099.1:0-6536 GCA_041580055.1 Rhodothermales bacterium
CGACCAGTACAGCGAAACGGTTCCGTCGTCGACTATCGCATCGAACGATGCCAATTCGACAGGAAGCAGGGAGCAGTTGCCGGCGCTCGTGAATTCTGCGAAATCGAGTATCTGCTTGTTCTGCTGCTTCGTCCTGACTCTCACGCTACTCACAAACTGATCCAGCGCGTAGGTGAATGTTTCCTCTACCCCGTTATAGATGTCTGTTCCTGAGGCATGCTGAAAGCTCAGTGCGGTCCAGTTGACAGAGCTGCCGGCAAAATCGGTCAAGGCTACCGGGTGCGAGGTAGTCCATGTGGCCTCGGTAGTCCCCGGGCTGGAGGGCGTCGCCGTATCTACTTCGAAAAAGACCTCAGTGAGCCGGTTACCCTGACCTCCGTCGTCATTTTTGATGCGCCACGTGTAAATGAAACTGCCGCTATCGGCCTGGTCGAGGCTGACGGTGATCAGACCCTGGGTTCCTGTGCACTGGGCCAATGAAAGGTCAGGCGCCCATAGCAGCAGGGCGGTAGCGAAGAAAATGCCGGATCGGATAGTGTTCATTATGGATAGATTGGATTAGAAACTTCGTGCAGTGCAGAGATCGGCGAGAACGTCAGCGACATAAGAGAAAAGCGCCCGCGCACGCGTGAAGAATTATTAATCTGAATACTCGTTCAGGATTGTCTTGTCGGGCATTTCTTCACGCATACTCGCGGGAATCTGACCGGGACCTTCGCACGGCCAGTCCCTAGATTTGAGCGTCATTTCAACCTTCTGCGTCCCCGAACACCATGCGAATCCGACTCCTCTCGTGCATCCTGCTGCTTGCCCCCCTTGCGGCCTCAGCTCAGGTCGATGAGGCCGCACACGTTACCATCGACCGCCTCTGGGCCAGCGCCGAGTTTTTTCCCGACCGTGCCGGCCCCATGCAGTGGGACGAGACGGGCACCTCATACACCCGGGTACATGCTTCGGAGACGGTAGAGGGTGCCGAGGACATCGTGCGCTACGATCTGGCGAGCGGAGGTCAGGAGATCGTCGTGTCGGCCGCCCTTCTGGTCCCCGAGGGTGAAGACTCGGCGCTCAGGATCGAAGAGTACACGTGGTCGCCGGACGGGCGGCGCATCCTGATCTACACGAACTCTGCGCGGGTCTGGAGATTCAACACGCGCGGCGACTACTGGGTGCTCAACCTCGATACCGGCTTGCTGCACAAGCTGGCCGCGGCCGCCCGGCCCTCGACCACGATGTTTGCCAAGTTCGCTCCGGCCGGAAACCGTGTCGCCTACGTCGTCGAGGGCAACCTCTTCGTCGAAAACCCGGACACCGGCGAGATAATCCAGCTCACGGACGACGCCTCGGAGACCGTCGTCAACGGTACCTTCGACTGGGTCTACGAGGAGGAGCTGTCGCTGCGCGACGGATTCGTCTGGAGCCCGGACGGCTCGCGCATCGCGTACTGGCAGCTCGACATGGAGGGCGTCGGCGAGTTCTATCTGATCAACAACACGGACTCGATCTATTCGCGCGTCATCCCGATCCAGTATCCGAAGGTGGGCACCACCAACTCGGCCGCGCGCGTGGGTGTCGTCAGCGCGGACGGTGGAGAGACGACGTGGATGGACGTGCCCGGCGATCCGCGCAACCACTACATCGCCCGCATGGACTGGGCGGCCCGCAGCGACGAGATCATTATCCAGCAGCTGAATCGTCTGCAGAATACGAACCGGGTCATGCTGGGCAGCGCAGAGACCGGTGCGACGCGAACGATCTACACGGATCGCGACGACGCATGGCTCGACGTCGCCGGGCGGGACATGAGGTCGCCCGAATCGGTCAACTGGTTCAACAACGGCGCGGAGTTCACCTGGATCACCGAGAGCGACGGATGGCGGCACGTGTACATCATCTCGCGGGACGGCCAGAAGTCACGGCTGGTCACTAAAGGTGACTTCGACATAGCGTCGGTCGATCAGATAGACGACATCGGCGGGTGGATCTACTACATCGCCTCGCCGGACAACCCGACGCAGCGATACCTGTACCGGGCTCGCCTCGACGGCAAGGGCAAGGCAGAGCGCCTGTCCCCCGCCGGCCAGTCCGGCTGGCACGACTACAACATCGCACCGGGCGCCCGGTACGCCGTACACAGCTACTCGTCCTTCGGAGTACCGACCGTCACACAGATGATCGAGCTTCCGTCACATCGCGTCGTCGAGACGATGGTTGACAACGAGCGGCTGAAGCAGACCGTCGAGGAGCTCGATCGCGGAAGGTACGAGTTCTTCCGCGTACCGGCGGATGACGGGACGGAGCTCGACGGCTACATGATGTTCCCTCCCGATTTCGACGCCGACACGCAATACCCGCTCTTCTTTTTCGTCTACGGCGAGCCTGCCGGGCAGCGAGCGACCGACAACTGGGGCGGCCACAATTACCTCTGGCACGTGATGCTCACTCAAAAAGGGTATATCGTGGCGTGCGTTGACAACCGCGGGACACCGTCGTTGCGCGGACGTGACGGGAGGAAGTCCATCTCCGGTCAGATAGGACTCCTCGCCTCAGAGGATCAGAGGGCCGCAGCGGTGGAGCTCTCAGGGCGCCCCTACATCGACGCGGATCGGATCGGAGTCTGGGGCTGGAGCGGCGGCGGGTCGATGACGCTGAACCTGCTGTTCAGGTCGCCCGACGTGTACCGCACCGGCATCTCCGTGGCCCCCGTCCCGGACCAGCACCTCTACGACACGATATACCAGGAACGATACATGGGGCTTCCCGACGAGAACGCCGAGGGCTTCCGGCTGGGCTCACCCATCACGTTCGCCGACCAGCTTGAAGGCAACCTCCTCGTCATCCACGGCACGGGCGACGACAACGTGCACTACCAGGGCACCGAGAAACTGATCAACGCGCTGATCGCAGCCAACAAGCAGTTCACCATGATGGCGTACCCGAACCGTGCGCACGGGATCTTCGAGGGCCGCAACACGAGGCGACACCTCTATACGCTCATGACGGACTTCCTGCTGGAGCATCTGCCGCCGGGCCCGAAGCAATAGACCCGGAGCCCACGACCCGTATCGGAAACGGGTCCGTGACGGTGCCCGTGTACAGCGACGTGTGCGGGAACGGGATCTCGATCCCGGCCTCGTCGAACGCCTCCTTGATCTCGATCTGGATCGAGTTCTTGAGCGCGAGGAAGTTCTCCCGCATCGCCCAGACGGAGTACTGAAACTCGAGACCCGAGTTACCGAAATTCTTGAAGATGAAGATCGGCTCCGGCTCCGTCAGGCAGAGCTCGTTGTTGTTGGCCACCTCCTTGAGCACCTCGACGGCCTTCCGCATGTCGTCCTTGTAGGCGATGCTGAGCTGGATGTCGACGCGGCGGATCGGGAAGCGCGTCAGGTTGGTGATCTCGCTCTTGATGAGCTGCTCGTTGGGCACGCGCACGAACAGGTTGTCGAAGGTGCGCAGCTTGACTGACATGAGGTCGATGGCCAGCACCTCGCCGGTGGTCCCTCCGATGCGGATGACGTCGCCGATCGAGAACGGATTCTCCCCGAGGAGGAAGAGCCCGCTGATGAAGTTGGAGGCGGACGTCTGCGCGGCGAAGCCAATCGCTACCGTGAGGATGCCCGCCGTTCCGAGCAAGACCCGAATGTCGAAGCCGACCTCGACGAGCGCAGCCGCGATGAAGATGCCGAAGGTGATGTAGAACGCAAAGCGCCGAAAGATGAGCGTCTGGTGGGCGGCGGCATGCGTCAGCACTCGTCCGATCGCACCGCGCACCAGCCTGGCGACGAAAAATCCGACGACCAGGAGCAGTACCGCCTGGACGTAGGACATGGTCCGCTCGGTCGTAAAGTAGTCGGCGATGGCCGCCCAGATGTCTTGCATGTTTCTACACCTCGATGATCTGTCCGATCAGGGAGCTGAAGGTGCGGACGAGGCCGCTGCGGTCGCGGGTCTCCCTCGGTCCGGTGAGCAGGGTGGCACCAACGGCCTGTTGAGGCGCCCCACGATCGATGTGACGAGACGTAATCTCGTTTTCACTTCCACGCTCAAAGTGCATCGACTCGGTCCACAGAAAACCCTTTCGATCCCGGTACAGCGATAGGTACTGGACCGGTATTCGCACTCGCTCCACGCGCAGGTCGTCCTCGGAAGGGTTGCGGATGGACACCGGCGTGACGGCGCGATGCGCTCGGAAGGGAATGTCTTCCACCTTCGTCCGACCGGCCGTGCTCGAAGCGTAGCAGAGCTCCCCCTCGCGCGTGTTCGGCCCGAACCAGGAGTCCGATGGCCGGATGGATGGCACCTCGGTCAGGATACGGTCCTCGCCGATCCGAACACGCAGCCACACGGGAGTCGAAACGTAGAGAGTCGATGTTTCGTGGCCTTCTACGTAGAGCGCGTTGTTCGGGCGGACGATCACCGGCCGATTCGCCAGCACGGGGTCGATCGACATAGTCTCCGACGTCTTCTGTACGCTGAACCGGTTCGAATAGACGGAAATCGACGGACCCGGCTCGGTCATCGGCGTCGGGGTCGGCACCTCCACCGTGGCCCGGTCTTCCATGGGGTCCTCGGCCCGCCAGTGGATCACCTGCCACTCGAAACGATCTCGCTGAATCCAGAGGGTGCAGGGGCCGACCTCCCATTTGCCGGCCTGGCCTTCCTCAAGTACGAACGCCCCCCACCAGGTCTTGTCCTTCCGTGTCATTCCTTTCAAACCTTCCCCTTTTCGGCGATAGCCGTCGTGTACGCGGCACTCCGCGCGGCGCAAGATATAAACGTGGCGGATTGAACGCCGTGAGGACTCCGGGAAACCCCCGCGGACTGTGGAACTCCCGCCAAGAGCGCCGTTCGGGAAATCCGGTAACTTCGGTCCTGATCCCGATATTGGGGTGACTACGCGACGCCCCCCGGTGCACCATGTGGACGTGTCCATCCTGCGGCAGACGCTTCAAGCAGCGAAACCAGATGCACACGTGCGAGACGTACGATCTCGAGTGGCATCTCGCCGGGAAATCCGCGGCGGTCGTCGCTATGTACCACCTTCTGGTCGAAGCCGTCGGCAGCCTCGGCGAAATGGAAGTCGTGCCAATGAAGTCTTCCATACTTCTCAGGGTCAAGACGGCGTTTGTGAACGTAACCGTACGGCGGAAATGGCTGGACATCTACTTTGCCGTCGACGGAGAACGCTCCGGCCGACGGATTCGGCGAACGGAGCGGATATCAGCGCGACGTTTCGCCCACAGCGTGCGGATCGAGGATCCGGACGACATCGACGACGAGCTCATGGCATGGCTGGCGGAGGCCCGGGCGCTCTCCGCTCAATGAATCCTGACATAACACCCTGAACGATGAAACGATTACTTGCTGTAGCATTGCTGCTGTCTGCTGCGACGGTCGAAACGCCGCAGGTGAGGTCTCAGAGCGTTGAGATAACGGAATGGGACGTTCCGTGGCAAAGCTCTCGCCCACGAGACCCATACGTTGCACCCGACGGCGTGGTCTGGTTTGTCGGACAGAAAAGCCACTATGTGGCTACGCTGAACCCTGAGACAGGCGAGTTCGGCCGCATCGACCTCGAGGCCGGCGCCGGTCCGCACAATATCGTGGTCGACGCGTCCGGAAATCCGTGGTATGCGGGCAACCTGGTGGCACACATCGGCCGCATCGATCCGGAGACCGGGGAGATCCATAAGATCGGCATGCCGGATCCGGCCGTTCGGGATCCCCACACGCTTGTTTTCGACAGCAACGGCGACATCTGGTTTTCGGCACAGGGCGGCAACGCGGTGGGCTTTCTGGAAGTTGAGACGGAGGCGGTGACGCTGTTTCCTGTGCCAACTCCACGGTCACGGCCGTACGGTATCGTCGTGGACGGAAACGATCGACCGTGGTTCACCGAGTTCGGCACAAACAAACTGGGCACGGTAGATCCGGAGACGATGGAGTTGGAGGAGATCGTGCTCCCGCGGGAGGGCGCTCGTCCCCGCCGACTTGTCGCGGACTCGAAGGGGCTCGTCTGGTACGTCGACTACGCGGAGGGAGTGCTGGGCCGGTACGATCCGGACACCGGATCGTTCAAGGAGTGGCCGACGCCGGGAGGCGGCGGGTCGCGTCCCTACGGCATGGCGATCGACGAGTCGGACCGGATCTGGTTCGTGGAAAGCGGCCTCGACCCGAACAGGCTGGTGGGCTTCAATCCTTCGTCGGGCGAGTTTTTCTCCCTGACAGAGATCGGAAGTGGAGGCGGGACGGTGCGTCACATGTACTACAACGCGTCGGACGGGACTGTCTGGTTCGGCACGGACACGAATACGATCGGGCGGGCCCGTGTGCAGTAGAAAGATCGCGGCGGCTTCGGGTGCCCTGCTCGCGCTGCTCGTCGCCGCCGCGCCGCACTCTGACGGACCACCGCCTGCCCACACCGGAGGCTTCGGAGAGCCGACCTGCCACCACTGCCACGCAGACAACGAGCCCGATGATCTGGGAACGGTGCTGACCGCTACGCTGCCGGAGGCATTTGCCCGCGGCACGTCGTA
>JBFGEP010000100.1:0-6483 GCA_041580055.1 Rhodothermales bacterium
AAGTCCACGCCCAGCTCATCGACTCCGGTCTGGATGTCCTCGCGGCTCACCGCCGCGGCGAAGGCCTTGTCCTTAAGCTTCTTCTTGACGGATTTCGGTTTCATGCCTTCAAGTCCCGTCGGGCGAACGTAGGCGACGGCGGTGATGAAGCCTGCAAGCTCGTCGACCGCGAAGAGCGCTCGCGCAAGAAGGGATTCGCGGGACACGCCGGAGTAGGTCGCGTGGCCGAGGATGGCTGTCGTCATCTCCTCCGGGTAACCCAGCTCCTTCAACCTCGCTACTCCCACGAACGGGTGCTCATCCGCGGTCGGATGGCGCTCATAGTCCATGTCGTGCAGGAGGCCCGTCATCCGCCACAGCTCCTCGTCCTCTCCGAAATGACGGGCGTACTCCGCCATGGCTGCCTCGACGGCGTACGCGTGGCGCCTCAGGCTGTCCGTCGTGGTCCACTCGTGAAATAGCTCCAGCGCTTGATCGTAGGAGGGCATGTTCTTCTAGAAAATGTCGACAAGCTTGAGTTCGCGGAGGTAGCGGCGCGGGTGCGCCCTGAAGTCGGCCAGCAGGGCGTTCAGGTTACGGGCAGCCGAATCGAGCTGGACGTAAAGCCCCGGGTCGTTGACCAGCATGCCGAGTGTGCCCTCGCCGTTGTCGATCTTCGCGGTGACGCGGTCGAGACGTCGGGTCGTTCCCTCTAGCGAGGCCATCATGGCCTTCATCGATGAGAGCGACGCCCGCAGATCCGCGACCGCAGCCTCCAGCGAGTCCTCCTCGCCCGCCACCGCGCCGCTGACGCTGCCGGTGATGTCCTCCAGGTTGCTCAGAATCCCGCTGATGGTCTCGCTCTCGCCCTTGAGCGTCTCCTCGAGCGTGGACGCCGTAGACCGAAGGGCCGTCAGGCTGCGCCGAAGGTCGGACGCCGGATCGCTCAGCATGGCCGATGTGGCTGAGAGGGTCTCGTCGAGGCCCTCGAGGACGCTCTCGGTTCGATCCGCGAGCCCGGGCGCCCGCGCCGAGAGATTGCCGAGCAGGTCATCCCCGGCCGCCCGCCCGCCGATGCGGCCGCCGACCGGGATCACCGGGTTGTTGCGATCTCCAAGCTCCATGTCGAGTCGCACGCCGCCGAGCGCGTCGATGCCCGTCACTTCGACCACCGTGCCGACATAGACCGGGATGTCCTTGTTCACCTTGTAGTCGACCCGGATGCTGTCCGTCGCGGAGTTATACCGGACGTCGATCACGGAGCCGACCTTGACACCGCTGAGGCGGACGGGGTTGCCGCCGATGAGTCCCTTCGCATCCGACAGGATGGAATAGTAGTCACTCGTGCCGGAGAGCAGCGGCACGTCCTGCAGATAACGGTAACCCAACAGGAAGATCGTGGCCGACGCGACGATGGCCAGCCCGACCTTCAGTTCGTTTGCGATTCTCACTTCAGTCGATCCTTACGGTGTCTGGTCTTCCAATCTGATATTCGTTCGCCTTGACGAACTCGCACAGGATCCTGTCGTCGGACGCGTGCAGCTCGTCGATCGTCCCGACCCAATGAATCCTGCCGCCGTAGACGAGGGCGGCCCGGTCGGCGACGTCGAGCACGGAATGCATATCGTGCGTTACGACGATGCTCGTCACGTTGAGGCGGTCGGCGAGGTCGCTGATGAGCTCGTCGATGGTGTTCGAGGTCTCGGGGTCGAGGCCGCTGGTAGGCTCGTCGTAGAGGATATACCTCGGCCTCAGAGCGACGGCGCGGGCGAGAGCCACGCGCTTCCTCATTCCGCCGGACAGCTCGTCCGGATACTTGGGGCCGACCTCGGGAAGCTGAACCATCTCCAGCGACTCGAGAACGACCTCCCGAACCTGCCGTTCGGTCAGCTTCGTGAACGTCCGGAGCGGAAAGGCCACGTTTTCGAACGAGCTCATCGAATCGAAGAGCGCACCCCCTTGGAACAGCACTCCAAACTGACGGCGGACCTCCTGCAGCGCCGCATACGAGATCCGATTGATGTCGACGCCGTCGATCAGGACGCGCCCGGAGTCGGGGTGCAGCAGGCCGATGAGGTGCTTCATCAGGACGCTCTTGCCCGAGCCGCTGCGGCCGATGATCGCGAGCGTCTCTCCCTCTTCAACGGTGAGGGAGACGTCCTTCAGAACCGGCACCGAGTCGAAGCTCTTGTAGATGTTCTGGACCTTGATCATCGGCGGCTACAGCAGGACGGCGGCAAGTACAAGGTCCGCCACAAGAATGTAAACGCAGCTCGTGACGGCGGCCTGGGTTGTGGCTCGTCCCACGCCCTCCGCACCGCCATCGGTGAAGTAACCCTTGTAGCAGGGTATCGCTGTGATGATGAAGCCGAATACGAAGGACTTGATGAGCCCGAACACGGGGTCGAACGGCTTGAAGAACTCGCGGGCGCCGTCGATAAACTCGCCGATCGGGACCGCGCCCGACACGGCGCCGACATACGCGCCGCCGGCAACGCCCACGAATCAGGCGACCACGTACAGACCCGGAAACATGATGACCCCCGCCGCGACGCGCGGCACGATGAGGTACCCGATCGAGTTGAGACCCATCGCCTCGAGGGCGTCGATCTGTTCCGTGACGCGCATCGTCCCCAGCTCTGCGGCGATGCGTGCGCCGACGCGGCCGGCGAGCAGGAAACCGGTGACGACGGCGCCGAGCTCCAGAATCAGAGAGGGAACCACCACCGCCCCGATCACGCTCTTCGGGATGAGCGGCGAGACCAGCTGGTAGGCGGTCTGCACGGTGGTGACGGCACCCGAAAACAGGGCCGCAAGGGCGACGATCGGGATCGAGTCGATACCGATCTTCACCATCTGGTCAAAGACGTTCTTGCGATAGAGCCGAAATTCGCCGATCGAGCCGAAGGCCTTGGCAAGCAGCACCGTAAATTTGCCCAGAGCCTCAGCCGGCTGCAGCACGCGTGAGACAAGTTCGGGCATGACGAAGGTGCTAGCGGATGAGTCTGAGGTCGTGCGGGCGACGATCAGCAGGGGAATGGTTTAACGGAGGGCAAAATGACGCCGCACGCCAATAGTTCCTATTCTCGCCCGGATGTGTGTAAGCCGCCGGCTGTGGTCGAATCGTTACACGACAACGTAGATTAATCACGCGTTCGCGGCTGGCCGGACCGGTCGAGAGCATCACGACAATCCTAGCGCACAAGATATGGCCCGCGTGAAGAGTCGGTACGTCTGCCAGGTTTGTGGGCAGACTTCCCCCCGGTGGATGGGACAGTGCGCGGCGTGCGGCGGCTGGAACACGTTCGTCGAGGAGCTCGACGCGCCGGCCGGTCGCTCGCCGCTGGGCCCGGCGCTGACCGGAGTGCCGTCGACGGCCACCCCTACGCGCCTCGCGGACGTGTCGCTCGACGTCGAGCAACGGCTGCGGACCGGCATCGAGGAGTTCGACCGGGTGCTCGGTGGCGGCATCGTGCCCGGCTCCGTGGTGCTCCTTGCCGGAGATCCCGGCATCGGGAAGAGCACGCTCATGACCGCCCTCGGCCAGCATCTCAGCGGTACGACCATTTTGTACGTCACCGGCGAGGAGTCGCTGCGCCAGGTCAAGCTGAGGGCGGACCGGCTGGGTATCGAAAGCCCGGACACACACGTTCTGGCACAGACGAACGTCGAGGTCATCGCTGCGGCAGTGCAGGACCTTGCGCCCGACATCGTCGTCGTGGACAGCATCCAGACGGTCTACCGACCCGACGTCCTGAGCGCACCCGGCTCGGTGAGCCAGGTGCGCGAGAGCGCCGCCACCCTGCTGCAGCTTGCCAAGAGCCTCGAGATCCCGACGTTTCTCATCGGTCACGTCACCAAGTCCGGAGCGATCGCCGGACCCCGTGTGCTGGAGCATATGGTCGACACGGTCCTGCAGCTCGAGGGTGATCGGCATCACGCGTTCCGGATTCTGCGGTCCGTCAAGAACCGGTTCGGATCCACGAACGAGATCGGCATCTTCGAGATGCAGTCCAACGGGTTCCGGGCGGTGGACAACCCGAGCGAGATCTTCCTCTCGGAACGCTCGGACAACCTCAGCGGGTCGGCCGTCGTGTGTTCCATCGAGGGCACGCGCCCCGTGCTCGTGGAGATCCAGGCGCTGGTCACGGACACGTCGTACTCGAACCCGCAGCGCACCGCGACGGGCTTCGATCTGCGCAGGCTGCAGATGTTGCTGGCCGTGCTGGAGAAGCGCGAGGGTCTTCGGCTTGCGTCGTACGACGTCTTCGTCAACGTGGCCGGAGGCGTGAGGCTCGAGGAGCCGGCTGTCGACATGGGCGTGGCGGTTGCCGTGGCGACCTCTCTTCGAGACACGCCCGTGGACGGCAAGAGCTTCTTCGTAGGGGAGATCGGCCTCGGGGGGGAGATCCGGTCCGTGAGCCGGATGCCGCTGCGCATCAAGGAGGCTCGCAAGCTCGGCTTTTCACGGGCATACGTGCCCGCGGGCAACCTGAACGGCCTGACTCCGGACGGCGACCTGGAGATCACGCCCGTGGAGTCCGTTTCGCAGCTTCTGGATCTCGTTTTCTGACACGCCCGCACACGGAGGCCGCCACAAAACGGTAGCGATGCCGTAGGCCGGGAACCACCCGGGTCGTAAGGACAATATTCCGTCCGGCCGTTCGTTAACAGGGGGTCCGCCGCGGCTGTTTGTGGCGGTGGGCTTGATAAGACTGAAGGTCAACACAGCGGATGCATCCATCTGACGAAAGTCTGGTGACTGCATACCTCGAAGACGGCGATGAGCGGGCTTTCCGTCAGCTCGTTGAGAGGCATCAGGAACGGGTATTCGGATACCTGATGGGCATGGTCCGCAATCGAGACGTGGCCAATGACCTGTTCCAGGAGACGTACCTGCGCGTCGTCAGCGCGCTGCAGAACCGGCGCGGATCATACGACCACCAGGGCAGATGGATAGGCTGGGTAATGAGGATCGCGAGGAACGCAGCTCTGGATCATCTGAGAGCGAGAAAGAAGTGGACGGATGTCGAGTCCGGTCTCGACGTCGACGAGGCGTCGTACTGGGACCGGCTGCCCGCTGGCGAGCCCGGCGCCGACGACCAGCTCCACCTTGCCGAGCAGGGCGAGATGCTGGAGTCGTGCATCGAGCAGCTCTCGCCCGAGCAGCGAGAGGTTCTCTTGCTGCGGCACGAGGCCGAGCTGACGTTTCGCGAGATCGCGCAGCTCACGGACTGCTCCATAAACACCGCCCTCGGCCGTATGCGGTACGCGCTGCTGAACCTTCGTCGCATGATGTCTGAAACAAACCAGAAGAGACTGGCGAACCTCGCCTGACGGCGGGGCAAGCCGACGAGCTGTGCCTATGGACACTCGGTTACAAATAGTGGAGCGCCTCTATGAGGAGGGGTCCGAGAATCACGCGCCGCACCCTGCGAAGACGGAAGGCGGTGAGGACCTTACCCGCGAGTTTCAGGCCATAAGCCAGGCCAAGTTCTGGATGGACCATCGGCGCCGCCGGCAACCGGATCCGGCGACCATCGATCGCGTGGTCGAGGCGGCGGCGGCCGCGTCCCGAGGTGAGATTCCCGGTGTGGTCCGCCCGGATCGGTCGCCTCTCCGGCTTATCACCTCGTCGCGGTTTGCGATGGCCGTCGCAGCGACGCTCGTTGTCGCCGTCACAGGCCTCGGCATATGGCGGGCCGTGCTCCCCGGCGGTGAGTTCGCGGACGTAGCAGCGCTTCAGGAGGCTGAGCTCGAAGAAGGCCTTGAATCGGACTTCAAGGCCCGGGCACCGGCCGTTGCCGACGCCGTCGCACCGCGGGAGGAAGGCATGCGGGCAGACAGCCCGGACGACTCGGCCCTTCTCGCCAACCTGGGTCCCGGGCCGGCGAGGGCCCGGCTCGCAGCCACCGCATGGGATGAGTCAGATGACCTCGTTCGGATTCACCAGCGGATCGACATGCTCAGGGCCCGGCAGTCGTTGGAAGGCTGGGACAAGCCCGTGGTGCCGCTGGAAAGGATGCCGGGCGGCGAGCGCGCCACAGGCATCCATCAGGCCGGCTCCCCCGGAAACTGAACGGAAGAATCGCCAACCACCCACACACAGGCCAGCAAACGACATTCTTGAGGAAGTAAGATGAGCAGGAAAGCAATCTATTGCCTGGGGTTGGTCGCGACCATCGGCGCTCTCGCCGCGGTCACGGCGCCGGCTCTAGCGCAGGACATGCGGACGCTCGAGATACGCGACGGCGTGGTTCGCCTGGACGGTCGCGAAGTCCCCGGGGACCGGCTGCCCGAGTCTCTTCAGACGGGGGACGTGGAACTGCAGTTTGCCTGGAGCGGGGAGAGCGAGCCCGTCATCGAGATCGGAGGCCGCTACTACACGCTCGAGGCGAATGAAATCCGAGAAGTGGATGCCGACATGCAGCGCGACGCGCGGCAGCGATTCTTCGACGCGCTGGGTTCGGTGAGCGAGGGCACCTGGTACAGCACCGGCGCCGA
>JBFGEP010000101.1:0-6440 GCA_041580055.1 Rhodothermales bacterium
AGCTGCGGCTACTCGCCGATGTGTCCGGACTGCTCCGTGACGTTCACCTACCACAAGTCGATTCGGCGTCTCCGGTGCCACTACTGCGGGCGGACGCAGCGCCCCGAGGCGGCCTGCCCGTCGTGCGGGACCCGGGGTCTCAGGCAGCTCGGGGCGGGAACGCAGAGGGTGGAGGAAGAGCTGTCCGAGGCTTTTCCGTCGCTGCGGATCCTCCGCATGGACCTGGACACGACCGGCAAGAAGCACTCGCATCACGACATCCTGTCGCGCTTCGGCCGCGGAGAGGCGGACGTGCTGCTGGGGACGCAGATGGTGGCCAAGGGGCTCGATTTCGGACGCGTGACCCTCGTGGGTGTCGTCAACGCGGATACGGAGCTGCTCCTGCCCGACTTCCGTTCCGAGGAACGGACGTTCCAACTCCTCACGCAGGTGGCGGGGCGTGCGGGTCGCGCGGCGCGGCCCGGCGAGGTGTTTCTCCAGACGCGCAACCCCGAGAACCTCGCTCTGGACTTCGCTCGCCGGCACGACTACGAGGGGTTTGCAGAGTACGCGATGAAAGGCCGTCGCGAGCTGGGGTACCCGCCGTTCGGCCAGGTGGCCGTGGTAGAGTTCAGCGGACCGGACGACGCGGGCGTCCGGGCCCTCGGAACGGACTGGACGAGGCGGCTGCAGGAGCACGGCGGTGATCTCAGGATCCACGGCCCGCATCCGGCATTCATTCCCAGGGTAAAGCGCCGGTATCGGCACCAGACCGTCGTGCGCGCGCGGCATCGACAGCGGGCCCCGGAGATGCAGCAGGCAATGCGAAAGGCGTCCGCCGACTTCGGCTCGGTACCGGCGCGCTATCGAATCTCAATCGACATCGACGCTGTAGGGATTGGCTGATGACCGTTGGAATACAAGGCGACGAGGTAACACGGCAGCTCGACGAGCGACGATACGCCGTCGTGACCGCCGGCGAACGTGACGGTATCCTTGGGGCCACCGAGGTCACGAAGCGTCACTCGACGCTGGGATCGGGAGACCTCGTCGAAGGTGAGTGGCGAGGCTGGCCGATCACTGTCGAGCAAGCGGCCGACGATCAATTTGTCGTCAGGAGATTCGCGGACGCAAATGAACGCGAGCTGTTCGTTGAACGCCGCCTCGGACAGTACGAGAGAATGTGGGACGGCTGCGGGTGCCGTATCGACTACTTCGAATCACTGTAGGATGGGATGATGGCTGAACACACGGACTACAGCCTGCTCGTCGGCGAGTCGGCGAAGGTCAAGACAATCTTCTTCGGCAACATCACGGTCGTGTATGCCGGCATGGTGAGCGATGCGGTCTACTCGGTGGTCGTCCAGTGGAGCTCGGGCAACAACTCGCTGGCGTATAACCTGTATCTCGGGAAGAGCCAGAAAGAGGTCCATTTGCCGAAGGGTCGTCTTCACGTGTCAAGTGCAACCCCGGAGAGGATCAACTTTCGGTATCGCGACTAGCGCGCGCCTTCTGATCGAGGAAACGGAACCATAGACGGGCCCCTCCGTAGTGACGGGCGAGGGCAAGTCCCGTACGACCAGCTCCCTCTGAACCCCGTCAGGGCCGGAAGGCAGCAGCGGTAGGAGGTTGAAGCGGTGCGATGCGGGTCGCTTGCCCTTATTTTTTGCTGTCGCTGGAGGTGAGCGATCTCGTTGCGGGTTTGCGATATGAACAGACCGGACTACGACGTCATTGTGGTAGGGGCCGGACCGGGCGGCTCGACGGCTGCAGCGTTCATGGCCCGTCAAGGTCAGCGGGTGTTGCTCGTCGACAAGGAGCGTTTCCCTCGGGACAAGGTGTGCGGTGACGCGGTGGGAGGCAAGGGTCTGGACGCCCTTTCGCAGCTGGGCGTGACACAGCGACTGGAGGAGTCCGGTGCGCTCTCGACGTGGGGCATCACGTTCGGCTCGCCGGCCGGGGACGAGGTGTCGATTCCGTTCTCGCAGGACTGGGATCATCCAGGTTTTGTCTGCCGGCGGATCGTGCTGGACGAGTTGATTTTCGGGGCGGCCCGCGAATCGGGCGCGACGATCTGGCAGGGCGCCTCCGTCAAGAGGCTGCTGCGAGAGGGCGACCGCGTGGTCGGTGTCGTGGTCAGGCGCGGCGATGGCTCTGAGATGTTCGTCCACGCGCCGCTTGTGGTCGGGGCAGACGGGGCCTATTCCGTGGTTGCGCGTGAGCTC
This sequence comes from Rhodothermales bacterium, assembly GCA_041580055.1. Taxonomy (GTDB): domain Bacteria; phylum Bacteroidota; class Rhodothermia; order Rhodothermales; family JABDKH01; genus JABDKH01. The sequence goes on from JBFGEP010000101.1 coordinate 2,205, forward strand.
GGACTCGCCCGCTTGAACAAGAAGCACTACGTAGGCGCCATCAGAGCCTACTACGAAGGTGTCACGGGCTTCAATTCGGGGAATTATCTCGAGATTCACTTCCTCGACTCGGTCATTCCCGGCTATTTCTGGATCTTCGCCCTGCCGAATGGCGCCGCGAATGTGGGCCTCGGCATGCCAAGCCACGAGCTCAAGAAGGGGAGCCTTCAGATGCGAAGTCTACTTGACCGGATTACGTCCGAATCGCGGTTTGCGCCGAGGTTCCGGGACAGTCGTCGCGTCGGGAAGGTTCGGGGCTGGGGTCTCCCGCTGGGGTCGCGGCCACGGAAGATGGCGGGCGATGGGTGGATGCTGGTCGGCGACGCAGCGAGTCTGATCGATCCGTTCACGGGTGAGGGAATCGGGAACGCGGTCGTCAGCGCGCACACGGCGGCCGGCTGGGCCGGCAGAGCCAAGGAGGCGGCGGACTATTCGGAAGCCTTCCTGCTGGGTTACCAGCGAGAGGTGATCGGTCTGCTGAAGGACGAGCTTCGTGTTTCAACGATGCTGCAGCGAATGGCGAAGAGCCGATGGCTCCTGAATACCGTGATCCGAAAAGCGTCGCGCTCGAAGGAGCTGGCCGCCACCATCAGCTGCATGTTCGACGACCTCAATCAGCGGCGAAAGCTGGCATCACCCCTCTTCTATCTTCGGCTGCTCGCGGCATAGCGGCGAACGCCGGGAATCTGAACACCAAATCTCTTGACCTATGTACAGCATCCTTCTGATGGGGCCGGCCAACGGAGAGGCGAATCCGCTGGCGATGTTTCTGCCCCTGATTCTGATTTTCCTGGTCTTCTACTTCTTCATCATCCGGCCTCAAAAGAAGAAAGAGGACCAGCGGAAGGCGATGATCGATGCCTTCCGCAAGGGGGCCAAGGTCGTGAGGATCGGCGGCGTTCACGGTGTGGTCACCCTGTTTTACGAGGCGTCGGTCCTCATTCAGGTGGACACTAACGTGAAACTGCGCGTAGAAAAGAGCGCTTTGTCCAACGTCCACGCGAAGTAGCCGTGCGTCCTCAGATGATGGCCGACACGAACACCGACGCGAATTCTGCCGGGCTCGAGTTTGACTCGATCCAGGATGCCATCGCGGACATCCGGGCGGGCAAGCTCGTGATCGTCGTTGACGACGAGGATCGGGAAAACGAGGGGGATTTTGTCGCGGCGGCGGAGACGGCCACGGCGGACACGATCAACTTCATGACGAAGCACGGTCGCGGCCTCATCTGCGCGCCGCTGACCTGGGACCGGGCGGTCGAGCTGCAGCTCGAGATGATGGCCAGCTCGAACACCGCGCTTCACGAGACGGCGTTCACCGTGTCCGTCGACTACAATCTGGGTACGACGACGGGAATCTCCGCAGCAGACCGTGCGGCGACGGTGCGTGCGCTTGCGGACCCTGAGACTCGTTCTGAGGATCTCGCTCGGCCGGGGCACATCTTCCCGCTGCGAGCGCAGCGGGGCGGCGTGCTCAGGCGTGCCGGCCACACCGAGGCGACGGTAGATCTCGCGCGGCTGGCCGGACTCCGCCCCGCCGGAGTGCTGGTCGAAATACTGAACGAGGACGGCAGCATGGCGCGCGTTCCTCAGCTGTTCGAGACGGCGCGGCGGTTCGACATGAGGATCGTTACGATCAAGGATCTCATCGAGTACCGCATGCGAACCGAGAAGCTCGTTCGCCGCGTCGTCGACGTAGATCTTCCCACGCGTTTCGGTGACTTCCGGCTGTATGCATACGAAGAGCTTCTCACCGGGGAAGTTCACCTTGCGCTGCGAAAAGGCGAGTGGACGGAAGAGGACGTGGTCCTGGTGCGCGTGCACTCACAGTGCGTGACCGGTGACATTTTCGGCTCGCTTCGTTGCGACTGCGGCGACCAGCTGGCCCACGCGATGCAGCAGGTGCACGACGCGGGACGGGGGCTGGTCCTTTACATGAAACAGGAGGGCCGAGGCATCGGCCTGCTCAACAAGCTGCGTGCGTACAAGCTTCAGGAAGAAGGGCTTGACACCGTCGACGCGAACAAGGCGCTCGGCTTCGGGATGGACCACCGCGACTACGGCATCGGGTGTCAGATCCTCCGGGACCAGGGCGTGCGGCGTATCCGCCTGATGACCAACAACCCGAAGAAGCGCGTCGGCCTGGGCGGATACGGCCTGGAGATCGTGGATCGGGTTCCTATCGAGATCGAGCCGAACGATGCGAACCGCAGCTACCTCGAGACCAAGCGGGACCGCATGGGCCACCTCATTCTGGACCCGGACGAACACGACCGGGAAGCTCTGAAGCGGATTCTCTAGTGGTCGAGCAGCGGGATGCGAGCCATCTGGCGCACCCGCGACGCAATCGAGCTCTTGCGCTTACTTACGTCGTCGAGGGCTCGCGAAAGGTCAGCCCAGAGGTCGTCAGCGTCCTCGAGCCCGACGGAGATGCGCACCAGGTTGTCGGTGATGCCGGCTCGCTTTCTGGCCTCCGTGCTCATCCCGTGATGTGTCAGACCCGCCGGGTGCTGTATCAGCGTGTCCACGGACCCGAGGCTGACCGCGGGGGTGATCAGACGCAGCGACTTCATCAGGAAGGCGATGTCGTCGAGGTCCGCGTCGAGCTCGAACGAGATGAGCGAGCCCGGGCCCGACATCTGGCGGCCGACGAGTCCCGCAGTGTCGCATGAATCGAGGCCGGGGTACATCACACGGGTCACGAGCGGGTGATCGAGGAGGCGGTGCGCGAGGGTCGCCGCGGTTTCCTGGGAGCGCTCGACACGGAGTGGGAGGGTCGGGAGCCCGCGGTGCAGGAGGTATGCGGCGAGGGGGTGCAGCACGGCGCCCGTTGCCACACGGACCTTGCGTACGGGAATGGCGAGATCCTCGGACGTCGCAATAACGCCTGCGATTACGTCACCGTGCCCGCCGAGGAACTTGGTGGCGCTGTGCAGCACGATGGCTGCTCCGTTTCGAAGCGGCTGCTGCAGGACGGGCGTCGCGAAAGTGGAATCGACCATGACAGGAACGTCGCCCGCCTGCTGCACGACCCTTTCGATGTCCACGAGATCGAGCGTAGGATTGCCGGGTGTCTCCAGGATGACGAGGCAGGTGTTCTGCCGAATGTTGTCGGCGATCCGGTCGGGCGTGGCCCACGTGATGTCCACGCCCAGCATCCGGCTGTCGAGGAGATGGTCGGAGCCTCCGTAGAGCGGCCGGATCGCGACGACGTGGTCGCCTGCGGACTTGCGCGCGAGCACCACGGCCGTCATGGCGGCCATGCCGGAGGAGAACGCCACGGCGGTCTCGGCGCCCTCCAGCTCGGCGACCGCCTCTTCCAGTCGGCCGACCGTCGGGTTGTGCAGCCGAGCGTAGATCGGGTTCGCGGCGCCGGATGCGCCCGAGGCGAGCCGGTCGATGCTGTCGATCGCGACCTCCAGATCCTGGATGGGGTAGGTCGAAGAGAGGTCGATTGGTGGTGCGTGGACGCCGAGGCGGCTCAGCTCGTGGCGGCCGGCGTGCACGGCAAGCGTGTGGCTGCGGCGGTAGGTTCGATCGGATCGCATGGCACACCTCCGTAGTCGGTGATTCTTTCGCCCTACTCAATTACATTACGCATATAATCGACGATATTTTCTGAAACGAAATATTATTCGAGCCAAAAACATGTTTGTCGAACTGGATGCGACGGATCTTCGGATTGTGGCTGAGCTCCAGAAGAATGCTCGGCTGTCGAACAAGGAGCTCGCGCACCGTGTCGGGGTCGCCCCCTCGACGAGCCTGGAGCGGATGCGCCGGCTGACGGCCGCCGGCGTCTTCCAGGGCTTCTTCGCCGACGTGCGCCCGGAGGCTCTCGGCGTAGGACTACAGGCCATCATCTCGGTCCGCCTGTCGATTCACGCCCGCGGGCAGATCGAACACTTCCGCGAGCACGTCCTGGGACTTCCGGAAGTGAGCGCCCTGTATCACGTCGCTGGAGCGAACGATTTCATGGTGCACGTGGCGGTCAAAGACACCGACCACCTCCGAAGCCTCGTCATGTCGTCGTTCACCAGCCTTCCGGAGGTGGCGCACATAGAGACGGCCCTGATCTTTGAGTACACGCGTAAGCCCGTCTCACCCGTGGCGTCCGAATGAGGCGTCGTCAGAATCGCCCGACTCCGAACCCGAAAAACATAGCGCCGTCGTTCAGACGCACGGTTGTGTCCAGCCTGA
>JBFGEP010000102.1:0-6183 GCA_041580055.1 Rhodothermales bacterium
AATGCGGTGAAGTTTGACCTGCCCGTGCTGCGAAACGAGTTCGGGCGTATCGGTAGGCCGTTCCCGGCGCCGCCAGACGCCGTCGTACTCGACGCCTTCGAGATACTGCGCCACCACGAGCAGCGGAATCTCGCGTGGGCGCTCGATTACTACCTCGGGCGCGAGGTTCCCGATGCACACCGCGCGATGGCCGACGTCATGGCGACCGAAGACATCATGCGCGAGCAGATCCTTCGCTACGAGCTTCGAGGTACCCCGACGGAGATCGTCGCCAGACTGCGGTACCCTTTTCTGGACAGCGGCCGACGGCTCAAGGTCGACGGCGAGCATGTGATCATCTGCTTCGGCAAATACAGCGGGCACACGCTGAAGGATCTCACCGAGACAGACCCGGGCTATGTCTCGTGGATGATGGACAACCTCGACGCCGAGGTGGTTGAGATCATGAAGCACTACGTGCACTTCGATCAGCCGGGCCCCGTCGACGGATAGCTTTAGGCCACACTCGACCGATGTCTGCTAGGCGGCCTCCCGCTTCCTTTCATACGTCACGAACCGATAGCCGTCCCGGTTCGCGACGCACGTGACCTCGAACATCGTCCCGACCAGATGCTCGAAAGGCGGGAAAAATGTGTCTCCTTCGAATGAGCCCTCGACTAGCGTCAGCTCCATCCGGTCCGCACGCTCCAGAAACTGCCCGTAGATCTGACCGCCGCCTCCGATGAAAACGCGCTCCGCATCCATCACCGCTTCAAGCGCGGCGTCGAGGCTACCATAGGTTTCAACGCCCTCATACTGTTCGTAGGAGATCTGGCTGGTGAGGACGACGTTCCGGCGATTCGGAAGCGGCCCCCCGAACTGATGGAGGATCGACTCGAACGTCTTCCGGCCCATCAAAAGCGGATGTCCGCTGGTGAGGCGCTTGAATCGCTTGAGATCCTCGGGTATGTGCCATGGCAGATCGCGGTCTATACCGATCGCGCGGTTCTCCTCCGAAAGGGCAGCTATGATCACCATCTCGGGTATACGGGAACGGGTCATGGGCGTTGGTCGCGCATGTTAGACCGCCACGAGGCCCTTGATGTGCGGGTGGCACTCATAGTCGGCCACCTCGAAATCCTCGTAGCGATACTCATACAGGGTCGGCGGCCGACGGTGAATGACGAGCTTCGGAAGCGGGAAAGGCTCCCGTGTCAGTTGCAGCCGCACCTGCTCCATGTGGTTCGCGTAGATATGACAGTCACCACCTGTCCAGACAAAGTCGCCGGGCTCCAGATCGGCCTGCTGTGCGACCATGTGCGTCAGAAGGGAGTATGATGCGATGTTGAAGGGCAAGCCGAGAAAGCTGTCGACGCTCCGCTGGTACAGCTGGCAGCTCAGCCGCCCGTCGGCCACATAGAACTGGAACATCGTGTGGCACGGCGGCAGCGCCATGTCGGGAATCTCGTCGACCTTCCACGCGCTGACGATCATCCGTCGAGAATCGGGGTTGTTGCGGATTCGGTCCATGACGTTCGTCATCTGATCGACGATCGAGCCGTCCTTCGCCTCCCATCGCCGCCACTGCTTGCCGTAGACCGGACCTAGCTCGCCGTCCTCGTCGGCCCATTCGTCCCAGATCGTCACTCCGTTTTCACGGAGGTAACGGACATTCGTGTCGCCGCTGAGAAACCACAGCAGCTCGTGGATGATACTCCTCAGATGGAGCTTCTTGGTCGTGACGACCGGAAAGCCTTCCGACAGGTCGAAGCGCATCTGGCGACCGAAAACACTCAGCGTGCCGGTGCCGGTGCGGTCCTCCTTCCACGTGCCGTGATCGAGAATGTCCTGTAGATAGTCGAGATACTGTCTCATACGCTATGGCCGTTGACTGCGGCTCGGGATTGCCGAAACACCAGCGAGTGTTTCGAGTAGCCACGAGCCCCGTGGAAGGCGGGATACCCCCCGTGTGGAATCTACAAAATCGAATCGTTGCAGGAGGTCGCGTACGATGGATCCCAATCTCCATCAGAAGATGGGCTTTCACCACCTCGAGCGCGTGCTGGGCTACTCTCAGTTTGTGGCCGAAGACGGCCGCGCCACGGTACACCTGACACAGGAGGACTGGCAGGTGGTCGCGGACGTCCTTTTCCACATGGGCACGCCCCGCGAAATGCTGCCTGAGGGGATCGCCGATTACCGTCTGGCGGACAACGGGCGCATCATTCAGCTCGACACCGCCGACTGCGTGATCGACATCGACATGATGTGAGCACTAGTTGGCTGCCGCCCGCAGGTTGAACCTGGGAATGGTGGCCCGAAAACGTTCGCCGCTCGGTCGCTGCATCAGGTACGAGCCCTCCATGCTGCCCTCGAAAGTCTCGAGGATGCAGAAACTGTTGTACTCGTGAAAGCCACCGGACTCGATGACGGGCTGATTTCCTACAACGCCGTCGCCTTCGACCTCCTCTACGTGACCCCGCCCGTCGCTGATATACCAGTGGCGCCGGAGGAGCTGGACTTCCTCCAATCCCTCGTTCTCGATCCTGATGAAGTAGCCGAAGACGAAACGGCCACCCATGATGTCGGTCTGACCGTCGAGGTAGATCGGCCGGACAATCACTCGGATTTCGTCGGTCTGGGCTTCGTATGAAACCATGGTCGGACGTCTCGACAGCGGGGCCCGGCGGCCCACCTAGTTTTTCTGAAAGACCGCCTCTCTGGCGGCCCTCAACTGCACCACCGCGCTCATGAGCTCTACGACGCGCTTCTCGCTCACGGGTCCGTGCCACACCCCGTTCTCCTTGAGCGAGCTCCCCACGATGAACCCGTCCGCGTGGTCGTAGAACAGACCGACATTGTCGGCACTTACTCCGCTGCCGACGACAAGCGGCAGCGTCGTAGCATCACGAACCTGTTTGAGAGTATCGATGTCCGGAGCCACACCGGTCGAGGATCCGGTCACTACGATGGCGTCGGCCAGATGCAGCTCCATGCCGGCGGCGATCTCGCCGGTGGTCAGGTCGCCGGTCAGCGTGTGCGCCGCGTGCTTCTTGCGGATGTCCGCGAAGATCGGAAGGCGCGATCCCCCGATTTGCTCTCTATAGCGGACGACGCGGCCGGCGGAAGCATCGGCGAAGCCCTTGTCCGATACGTGGGCGTACGTCCAACCCTCCGCGCGAATGAAGTCGCACTTCGCGGCGACGGCAACCGCGAGCGCCGTCCGGTTGGCCTGGAACAGGACCTGCAGGCCCACGGGAACGCTGGCAGCGCGCCTCTTGACGGCGCACGCAACCGTGGTCATGAATGCCGCGACCTCCGGCCCCATGTCGCGTTCGTGGATGCAGGGAAAATCCCGCATGTTCTCGACCATGATGCCGTCCACGCCGGCGCTGACGTAAACCTCCGTCTCCGCGATGGCCCGGTCGAGCGCGCTTTCGACTCAGACGAAGCCGGGCACTCCGGGGCTCGGCCCCGTGTGGATCATCGCGATGACCGGCTTGGGACGTTTGAACAGCTTGTCAAAGGCAGCAGGCATGTGTGCGCAATAATTCGGGGAATGGCGTAGCTTTGAACTCGTACCGGCTCCGGAGCACCGCCGTGCGGCGCATGTAATCCGAGACTCAAACGGCGGCAAAAAACGTGCAGTTCCGGCCGGATCCAACTCGACACTGCGGCGCGCGAGAACGCCGGTATCATGCGTCGGTCTTCCAGCAGCGACGACTTGCCATTGCCTGAACCAGCACAGAACAGGCTACGTTGCACCGCAAACACCTGACGATTCTGTCACGGCGGTCGTTCGGGAGCGCCGGCCCCAGATCCATTCAACAGTAGGAATCTGTTCCACGAAAATGGCGACCGAGGCAACCAAAAAGAGCGTCCAGGTCATCCCGGAGGCCACCATCCTTTTCGCGGGCGACTCCGGAGACGGAATGCAGCTCACAGGCTCGCAGTTTACGCTCGCGGCGGCGTACGCACGCAACGACCTGGCCACCCTGCCCGACTTCCCGGCGGAGATCCGGGCCCCGGCAGGCACCACGTATGGAGTCAGCGGCTTCCAACTGCGATTTGGATCGGTCGACATCCGAACGCCGGGCGACGACGTCGATCTGCTGGTCGCGATGAATCCGGCTGCCCTGAAGGTCAACCTGGGCCGCGTCAAGCCGGACGGCTCCGTGATCGTAAACACGGACACGTTCGAGCGCAGAAACCTCGACCTCGCGGGCTACACCAAGAACCCCCTCGAGGACGGATCCCTCGACAACGCCAACATTATCCCCGTCAAGCTCAACACGCTGACGCGCGAGGCCCTGAAAGACTCCGGCCTCGGCCAGAAAGAGATCGACCGGTCCAAGAACATGTTCGCGCTCGGGCTGGCACTATGGCTCTACTCGCGACCGATGGAGCCGGCCATCGAGTGGCTCGGAAAGAAGTTCGCCAAGCGGCAGGACCTGAGAGACGCCAACGTGCAGGTCCTCAAGAAGGGGTACCACTACGGCGAGACGACCGAGCAGTTCATCGTCCGGTACGACGTGGCGCCGGCGAAGATGCCGCCCGGCCGCTACCGTGCCATCCGTGGCGCGCAGGCCCTCGCGATGGGCCTGGTGGCGGCGGGACAGAAGAGCGGGCTCAAGCTTTTCTACGGCACCTATCCCATTACGCCCGCCTCCGACCTCCTGCACGAGCTCAGTCGCCTGAAAAATTTCGGCGTCATGACGTTCCAGGCAGAGGACGAGATCGCGGCCATTGGCTCCGCCCTCGGGGCCAGCTTCGGCGGCTATCTCGGAATCACCGGTACCAGCGGTCCCGGGCTGGCGCTCAAGTCGGAGACTCTGGGCCTCGCAGTGATGATCGAGCTTCCGCTCGTCGTCGTCGACATGCAGCGAGGCGGGCCGTCGACGGGCCTGCCCACCAAAACGGAGCAGAGCGACCTACTGCAGGCCCTCTTCGGAAGGAACGGCGAGGCCCCGCTTCCGGTGCTCGCAGCCAGCACGCCGGGAGACTGCTTCGAGACCGCGTACGAGGCGTGCCACGTCGCGATCAGGCATATGACGCCCGTCGTCCTCCTGGCCGACGGCTACCTCGGCAACGGTTCCGCCCCCTGGCTCATACCGAGCCTGGACCGCCTTCCTGAGATCGACGTGACGTTCGCCGGTGCGAAAAGTGAGACCGGTCCTGACGGCGAGTTCCTACCGTACGTCCGGGATGAGGAGACGCTGGCCCGGCCCTGGGCGAAGCCGGGCACCAGAGGTCTGGAACACCGGCTGGGCGGACTCGAAAAGAAAGACAAGACCGGCAACGTATCCTACGACCCGATGAACCACGCGCTCATGACGCGACTGCGGGCGGAGAAGGTCGAGCGGGTCGCGAAGATGATCCCGAAGACGGCCGTCCACGGGGACCCCGATGGCGACACGCTCGTGATCGGCTGGGGCTCCACACGGGGCGCTATCGAAGCCGCCGTCTCCGAGGCCCGGTCACGCGGCCGACGCGTTGGCAGCGTACACCTGCGATACCTGAATCCCCTGCCGCCCGACCTGGGCGAGGTGCTCAGCCGCTTCGAGAACCTCGTCGTTCCGGAGATCAACGACGGGCAGCTGGTGATGCTACTCCGGGCACGCTACCTGCTGCCCTTCCAGAGCCTCACCAAGGTCCAGGGGCTGCCGTTCAAAGCCGGCGAGATCCTGGACGCCATCGAACAAGCCTCCTCCTGACGCAATCGTTCTGCACGCAACAATGTCAAAGGACAAGGAAAACAAGAAGCCCGGCGCTGCTAAACCTGCTCGGCTTCCCGGCGGGTCTAAGAAGCCGCCGTCGCCAGGCCGCAAGCCTACTCTGCCTCCGGGAAGAGGACCGTCACTGCCGCCGACTGCGCGCAAGCCCGCCGGCGGAGACGGCGTCAGCCGAAAAGACTTTGAAACAGATCAGGACGTCCGCTGGTGCCCGGGCTGCGGCGACTACGCCATTCTAGCCACCGTCCAGCGGCTGATGCCGGATCTCGGCGTGCCCCGCCAGAACGTCGTATTCATCAGTGGAATCGGCTGCTCGTCGAGGTTTCCTTACTACATGAATACGTATGGATTCCATTCCATTCACGGGCGTGCGCCGGCCATCGCCACGGGCCTCAAGTCGAGTCGGCCGGACCTGGACGTCTGGATCGTGACCGGCGACGGGGACGCGCTCTCGATCGGCGGCAACCATCTC
>JBFGEP010000103.1:0-6127 GCA_041580055.1 Rhodothermales bacterium
CACCGCGACTTTCTGGATGAACTGGACGGCATCACGGACGTGCTGAAGAAGATGAATCAGAATAACCAGACGGCGCTCCCGAGTGTGAGAGAGCGGGTGCTGGCGCTGATACAGAAGCTGCACGAGCACGAAGCATCAGAGCGCGACCTCATGTACCGAGTCTACTTCCAGGACATCGGTGTCGGTGACTGACGCCGGAATCCGGCAGTCCTCGAAGCCGAAACACGCGCCGCAGCTCCCGAACCGCCCTCGCAGCACGTCTGCATCCTCCCGCATCCCGGGCGTTGCCCTGCGGACCCACGACTGAAACGCCACCCACGCGGACAACAGCAGCCCGAGGGCGAGGATTGTAACGGCGGCGTGGTACAGCATGGTCATCCTCCGAGGCCGGCAAATCCCATGAAACAAAGCGAGAGCAGCCCGGCCAGCATGAGTACTATGCCGGTGCCTCTGACGATCCCGGGTACGTCCGACAGCTCGAGCTCCTCGCGCAGACCGGCCATGATGACGATCGCGAGCATGAAGCCGGCCCCGGCCCCCAGGGCGTAGACCAGCGACTGCAGGAAATCGTACTCCTTGCTGGTCTGGAAGAGAGCGAGACCCAGGATCGCGCAGTTGGTCGTGATCAGGGGAAGAAAGATCCCCAACGCCCGGAACAGCGCCGGGCTGAACTTCCGGATGAACATCTCGACCAGCTGGACGGCCGACGCGATGATCACGATGTAGGAGATAATCTGCAGGTACTGGGCGTCGATAGCGACGAGTGCCTTGTGGACGCCGTACGCGCACACGGAGCTCACGAGCATGACGAACGTCACCGCCATCCCCATGCGGCTGGCGGTCTCGAGCTTGCGCGAGACACCGATGAACGGGCAGATCCCGAGGAAGGCGCTCAGCACGAAGTTGTTGATCAGCGCCGCGTTGATGAAGACGAATGTGAGGGAGTCAGAGCTCATGCCGTTCGGGGCCTCCCCTTCAGTTTCTTCCGCTCCCGCATCCAGCTGAAGAGCAGCAGCCATGCACCAAGAACGAAGAACGCGCCGCCGGGAAGGACCATGACCACCCAGGGCTCGAAGCTGGGTCCGAATACCGAGACGCCCATGAAGGTGCCGCTGCCGAGCACCTCGCGAACGATTCCAAGACACAGAAGCGCGATTGTGAACCCAGCGCCCATCCCGAGCGCGTCGAGCACCGAGCGTCCGATGCCGTTCTTGGACGAGAATGCCTCGGCCCGGCCGAGGATCACGCAGTTGACGACGATGAGCGCGACAAAAGCGCCCAGGCTGCGGTGCACCTCAAGGCTGATCGCCGGAATTACGTACTCGGCGACGGTCACGAACGTGGCGATGATCAGAATGTATGTCGCGATCCGGACCTGCTTCGGTATCACCTTCCGGAAGGCCGACACCAGGATGCTGGATGACAGCAGCACGAACGTCGTGGCAAGTCCCATCACCAGCGAGTTGATCACGGTGTTGGTGACCGCAAGCACGGGGCACATCCCGAGCACCTGCACGAACACCGGATTCTCCTTCCAGAGTCCCTTCAACATGGTGTCGAAGCTCGTCATTTCGGGGCTCTGTATGCTCGGTGTCGCCATCAGCCCTCCTCGGTGAACACGTTGAGGTCTTGCCTCACAAGCGGAACCACTGTCGCTGCGCTCTCGCCGATGATCCGCGTGATGGCACGCGATGAGACGGTTGCGCCGGTGATGGCCTCTATCTCCCACGGCTGCGTCTTTGCGCCCTGCTTCACCATCACGATGGGCTCGGCGAGTTCGTCCCCCGAAGGGTCGGTCTTCGCCTGCAGGGCGACGAAGTTGGCCAGGAAGTTTTCGTCCTTCTCAATCTTGTCGCCCAGCCCCGGCGTCTCCTTGCTCTCGAGCACCTTCATCCCTACCACGCACTCGCAGTCGGGCGAGTAGCCGTAGAGCAGCCGGATGACGTCCTGGTAGCCCTGGCCCTGCGACTCGATGGCGAGGCCCGCGAGCTGACCGAGGCTGTCGAAGCCGGCGTACAGTCCCCGCGGCTCTTCCGAGCGTACGACGGCGCCTTCGCGTACCTCGAACGATGCGAACCGCACGGCACCGGGAATCACGTCGAGGATCGCGTTCTCGAGGTAGGCGCGACGGTTTGCCTCGATGTACGGCGTTGTCACCTGGTACGTCGTGACCAGGATGGCACTGGCGATCAGTCCGACGCTGCCCATGACCGACACCATTCGGAGGCTGCCGCCTTTCGGCGGACCCGGAGCGATATGGGGCCCGGACTCAGCCATGACTCGGTTCCTGTCTTTTCGCGCGGCGGCCCGTTCCGTACACGCGACCCTGCGTGGTGCGATTGATGAGGGGTGTAGCCCCGTTCATGAGCAGAATGGCATACATGACGCCCTCGGGCAGGCCTCCGTACAGCCGGATGATCATCACCAGCACCCCGATTCCGATGCCGAAAATCCAGCAGCCGCGCTGCGTGATCGGCGACGATACGGGGTCGGTTGCCATGAAGACGGCGCCGAGCATGAGTCCGCCCGAGAACAGATGGAAAAGCGGAGGCCCGAAGCGGGCCGGGTCGATGAGATGGGTGACGCCCGCGATCACGGCGACCGTCCCGAGCACCGCGATCGGGATGCGCCAGTTCAGCACGCGGCGCAGACCGAGATAGAGTCCGCAGATCAGTATGAGCAGCGACCCGGTCTCGCCGAGGGAGCCGGCGGTGGTGCCGAGCAGGAGGTCGCCGACCTCCGCCGTCAGGCCATCGAACTTCAGCTGCGCGAGCGGCGTCGCCTGCGTGACGGCGTCGACGTCCGGTTTCAGGAAGGGAAAAGCCGTGAGGCCGCCGCGTACCGCGAACAACGCCGAGCCCTCCACCGGCGGCGCCCACGTCGTCAGTGCGGCCGGGAAGGCGGCCTGCAGAAATGCCCGGCCGACCAGCGCCGGGTTAAAAAGATTCGATCCGATTCCTCCGAAGATCAGCTTGCCCAGAGCGATCGCCGCAAAACCCCCGGTGAACGCCATCCACAGCGGAATGGTGGGTGGGAGGGTGAGCGCGAGCAGTACCCCGGTGATGACGGCCGACCCGTCACGCAGCGAGCTCCGCTCTCCCCGTCCGCGTCCCTGCAGCCACTCCGGCAGGAGGGCGCCCGCCACGCACGCGATCGCGATCAGCAGTGCGTTGATGCCGAAATACCAGGTTGCGGCCAGCAGGACCGGTATGAGCGCGTAGTTCACCTGCCACATCAGGAAAGCCGTGTCCTCTCTGTGCTTGAGGAACGGCGAGGTCGTTAGCAGGAGCTTGGGCTCTGGCCGCGTCATTTTTCGCCCGAGTTTTGCCGCGCCTTTTGTTCACGCAGGAGCACCTTGGCGACGCGGAATCTCTGGACCAGCGGGATGTTGCTGGGGCAGACATACGAGCACGACCCGCACTCCATGCAGTCCATGATGTGCCACTCCATCATGTCGTCGTATAGACGCGCCTTCGCGAGCGATCCGAGTCGGCTCGGATTCAGAAAAACGGGGCAGGCGTCGACGCAGCGCTGACATTTGATGCAGGGGTACTCCTCCCGCGGAAACACCTCGTAGTCCGTCAGAAACAGTATGCCGGACGTGCCCTTCATGATCGGCACGTCGAGGAATCGCTGGGCCGATCCCATCATGGGCCCTCCGAACAGCACCTGCTTGACGTTGTCCGTCATGCCGCCGCAGTAGCCGATCACGTCGGAGAGCTTGGTGCCGATCGGAATCAGCAGGTTCGACGGCTTGCGGATCCCCGGTCCGGTGACGGTGACGATGCGCTCTACGAGCGGCTGACCGTAGCGGAACAGGTCGCCGATCCCGGAGACGGTGCCCACGTTGTTGACGATTACCTGCACGTCGATCGGCAGTCGGCCGCTCGGGATCTCGATGTCCAGAACGGCCTCCGTCAGCATCTTCTCCGCGCCCTGCGGATACTTGGTCTCGAGCGGCACGATCTCGCACGGCAGGTGCTCCGGAACGCGGCTGCGCAGGAATTCGATGGCGTCCACCTTGTTCATCTCGACGCCTATGTAGGTCACCTCGGCGCCGAGGGCCTTCATGAGGATCTCGATCCCGAGGAAGATCGACTCGTCTCTTTCCAGCAGCGCCCGGTAGTCGCTGTTGAGGTACGGCTCGCATTCGACAGCGTTGACGAGGAAGAACCGGACACGCTTGCCCTCGGGGACCGTCAGCTTGACGTGAGTCGGGAAGGCGGCGCCTCCGAGGCCCACGAATCCGCCGCGGGCAATCTCATCGACGATCTCCTGCGGCGACATCCGCGTCCAGTCGATCGGTCGCTCGTTGTGAAGGACCTGCGGCGAGACGGGATCGGGTTCGAGTACGATGGACTCGACGACTTTGCCGGACGGGTGATTTCGGAGCTCGACTCCGGCGACGGTGCCGGTGGCTGAGGCGTGCAGATACGAGGAGACGAATCCGGTGGCCTCGGCGATCACCTGGCCGCGGTACACGTAGTCGCCCTTGCTCACGACGGGCCGCGAAGGTGACCCGAGGTGTTGGGTGAGCGGCAGGACCAGCTCCTCCATGAAGGGGATTCGCTCGATCCGTCGGTCGTGCGTCAGCTCCTTGTAGTCGTCGGGATGGACGCCGTGCTTGAAGGTCTCGATATGTCGCGCGAGGGAGGTGGCCACTCTATTGATCTGCTCCGTTGCCGGAGCCGGCGTCCGACTTGCTTGGGGCTCGTTGCGAGAGTCGCTCGAGGTATTGGGAGAGTTTTTCGACCGCTTCCGACGACGATTCGCCGAAGCCGCTCATCTCTAGGAGCTCGCTCGTCAGGCGAGAATGAAATTCCGTTCCGAACTGATCCCGGGTCCGAGCCTCGCGAGCCTCGAACTCCTCCCGCAGCGACCGGCGAAGACCCTCCAGCTCCTGATCAAACCGGGCCTGCGCCTCCTCCGATACCTTGTCCACTACGCTGGAACGCACCCCGGCAAGCTCCTGAAGCAGTCGCCACTCGGAACGTGTTTGCTCGACGAGCTGCACGATTTCCGGCAGCACCCGAATCCGGGAGGTCTTATCTCCGGCTCCCGAGACCTCGACGTACGGCTCACGCCCCGCTCGGGCTTCGGAGTCCAGATCCAGATAGTCTCTGAGGGGGATCATCGCGCCAGTCCAGTGATTCCTCGGCACGTGCCGGTAGAACGGACGGAACCGCGCCTCTCCGAGGCCCCAGGTGGCGGCCGTAAGGGGTGTCTCGGAGCCGGAAGTTCTCGACGGGTGAACGGTCAGGAAGTCGTGGTCGGGCGCCGGGTTGCCGGCGAGGCTCCAGCGGTGGGCCCATTCGCCCGGGACGCCCGGATTGTACTTCATGACGGGAAAAGCGCGACTCTCCACCGCCATGCGCATCCGGTTCACCGATTCCGCCGGCTCGTAGCCGTGTTCGGACGGCTCGGCGACGTACAGGTGGAACAGTGCGGGGCCCCGCCGCTCGAAGCCTTCGAGAAGCCCGTCGAGCAGGTGCCCGCGCAGCCCGATGGTCGATCGGAGCACGAACAGGTCGGGTCGGGCCATGGGCCAGAGTCGGACGTCGGACGCCGACATCGAGTGCGAGACCTCACTGGAGAGCAGAAAGACTTTGACCGGCGCACGCGACCGAAGAAGGTGCGACATGGCCTCCGTGTGGTCGCCGGCGAAAACGCAAACGGGTGGGCAGACGGCCCACTCCTCGTCCGTCAGGTCGCGCCAAGAGAGTTTAGCGATCTCGGCCTCGTGCTCCTCCGGCACGAACACGTCGTCGCGGACAAGCCGGGCACGCCGCAGGGTTCCGACCGCCCGGATGATCCGATCCGCGGTGGCCTCGAAGGCCCCCTCCGCCACCGCGACGGGGTCGGCGCTCGTATTCACCCACGGGTACGAGAACGGGTTGTAGGGGTAGTAGCCGCGGTTTGTGGGGGAGTGGTCCGAGCTGAAGACTCCGACCATGCTGGCCCTGGCGGTCCCGGTCTCGGAGCCTCCGTAGGCCTTCAGGACGTCGCGTACGTCCAGTAGCGCGTCGTTGAGCTGCTCTATTCTGCCCCGATCGACAGTCGCGTCGCCGGCCGCGATGCCCGCCAGCGTCTGCGGGTCGAGCTCGCGATCGGTCAGCGTCTTCAGCTG
>JBFGEP010000104.1:0-6079 GCA_041580055.1 Rhodothermales bacterium
CAAAGGAGTTCAGAGACGCCGGCATCGAGATCGTGAGCGGAGGTGTGATCTACCTCCAGGAGGACGATGACGACCACATCCGCCGCCACTTCGAGTACGCCCGGAATTGCGGGATGCCGCTGATGGTGATCGGGCCCACCCGCGCGACGCTGCCGCGCATCGAGCGGTTCGTGAAGGAGTACGACATCGCCGTGGCCATTCACAACCACGGACCGGAGGACGAGCACTTCCCCGCGCCTTCGGACGCGATGGGCGCGATACGCCAGATGGATCCGCGCGTGGGTATTTGCGTCGACCTGGGCCACACTGCACGAACGGGAGCCGACGTCGTTGAAGAGGTAGTGGCCTGTGGCGACCGACTGCTCGACGTCCACATCAAGGACCTTCGGGATCTTCTGGATGGCGCGACTCAGTGCGAGGTGGGGAACGGAGCCATGCCGGTGGCCGCGATCTTCAGGCAACTGTTGACCATGGGCTACCGAGGGCACGTCAATCTAGAGTACGAGATCGACGCGAACGACCCGGTGCCGGGCATGCGGCGATCATTCGCCTTCTTGCGCGGTGTCGCCGAAGGGCTGACTTCGCCGCCTTTGCTCAACGACTGAGGTTCGGCGCCGCTAATCGTCCTCCTTGATCAGCCCCTTGAAGAGTTCGATCGGCACCGGGAAAACGATGGTCGTGTTGTGTTCTGCGCCGACGTCGACGAGTGTTTGCAGGAACCTCATCTGCATCGCCATCGGATGTTTCTCGATCATCGCCGCCGCCTGACGGAGCTTGTCGGCGGCCTGGAACTCGCCTTCGGCGTGGATGACCTTCGCCCGGCGTTCGCGCTCGCTCTCGGCCTGCTTGGCCATCGCGCGCTGCATGTGGTCCGGGAGGTCGACGTGTTTGACCTCGACGAGCGAGACCTTGATGCCCCACGGGTCGGACTGTGCGTCGATGATCGTCTGCAGCTGCCGGTTGATCTTGTCGCGCTCGGCGAGAAGCTCGTCGAGCTCGATCTGGCCGACGATGCTGCGGAGGGTCGTCTGGCAGAGCTGGCTGGTCGCGTAGTAGTAGTCCTCGACCTCGAGCACCGCTTTCATGGGGTCGACGACGCGGAAGTAGACGACCGCGTTCACCTTGACCGAGACGTTGTCGATTGTGATCACGTCCTGCGTGGGGACGTCCTGGACGAAGAGTCGCAGGCTGACGCGGACCATGCGATCGACAGGCCAGAAGACCATGATGAGCCCCGGGCCTTTTGCCGGGTCGAGAACGCGCCCCAGCCGGAATACGACTGCGCGCTGGTACTCGAAGAGTATGCGGATGCAGCTGAGCAGGTACAGGATGATGATGGCCAGGACCAATCCGACAGACTGAACGATCATTCTGATACCCTCCGGTCGTTTGATTCAGGACGTGTCTTCACGTGGCCTATGCAGCGAGACATTGAGCGTGAGGCTGTCCACCGACGTCACCCGGACGGGCTGCTCGGCTCGCACGGGCCCGTCGCAGATCGCCTTCCACAACTCGCCGTGGACGCGCACGAATCCCGAGAAGCGCCCTTCCCATGCCACGAAGTCGCCGTCGGCGATCGCCGTGAGCCCGACCATTCCCTCCACACCCGTCAGGACCCGCTTCCTGTGGGCGGCAACCACACGGCCCAGCAGGAAAAACGTGATGGCGCCGGTGGCCACCGCCACCGGTACGAGAACGGCCAGCGAGATCCGCATGATCTGCAGCGGCGAGTCGATCAGCATCACGCCGCCCAGTATCAGACAGATCACGCCGCCGAACGTAAGCGCCCCGAAGCTCGTCACGAACACCTCCGCCACGAACATGGCCAGGGCAAGGATGATGAGCGCAAGGCCCGTGTAGTTGACGGGCAGGATGGCCAGCGCAAAGAAGCCGGCCAGCAGGCAGATGATGCCCACGGTCCCGCCGACGCCCCACCCCGGACTGTACAGCTCGAACAGTATCCCGTAAAAGCCAAAGATGATCAGTAAAAAGGCGATATTCGGGTTCGAGATCACGCCCAGCAGCTTCTCGCCCCACCACATCTCCGCGCTCCGGATCACGGCGTTCCGCGTGTTGAGCGTGTCCGTGCCGTACGGCAGCTCGACCTCCCGGCCGTGGGCCGCCTCAAGCAGCTCGCGCACGTCCGCCGCGACCAGGTCAACGACGTTGATCTCGAGCGCCTCGGTCTCGGAGATCGACCGACTTTCCGTTACGGCCAGCTCCGCCCAGTCGGCGTTGCGGCCGCGCAGATCCGCCAGCGAGCGGACCCACGCTACCGCGTCGTTCAAGATCTTCTCCTCCATCACACCCGCATCTCGGGCAGCCGTGGTGTCCGATGCAGGTTGCTCTGACGGGCTGCCGGGAAGGCCTCCGAGCTGGACGGGATGCGCGGCGCCGATGTGCGTCCCGGGCGCCATCACCGCCACGTGCGCTGCCAGCGTGATGAAGAGGCCGGCAGACGCTGCCCTCGCACCGGACGGATAGACGTACACGACGACCGGCACCTCGCTGGCGATAATTCGCTTGACGATCTTGCGCGTCGACTCCATGAGGCCGCCGGGCGTGTCGAGCTCGATCACGAGGCAGTCCGCTCCGAAATCCTCCGCCTCGCCGATCACACGGTCGATGAAGCCCTCCGTAACGGGGGTGATCGCCTGGTCTTCGATCTGAAGCACGAAAACCTGGCTCGAGTCGGCCTGCGTCGCGCCATACGCTGCAGAAACGATTAGCAGGGACGCGACGATGCCTCCGATCACGCGCAATCGCGGTGCTATGGTCGCAAATCCGGCCACGGAGTCCTCTCCCGAACAGGGTCTCTTGCTTCGAACGAGACAGCGCACCCCGTATCGTGCCGAAAAGTGGCCGCAATTGCAAGAGGGAATAGTCCGCGCGGGGCGTGCGCGATCACACTACACGTCTGAAACGGCCGCTCCTGGCATTTTTTGCTCCCTGTGCAGCCACGCGCCGGCCAACGTGGTCAGCAGGACCTCCACCAGCCCGGGCCGACCCGTCCTGACGCCGGCGTGGCCCTACTCCCCGTACATCTCGATGATCTCCTCGCGGGACTTGCCGAGGATGCCGTACTTGCCGCCGACCTTCTCGAACGCCGCTACAGCACGCTCAAGATGCGACTCCCCGTGTGCGGCGGACAACTGCACCCGGATGCGCGCCTGCCCGCGTGGCACCACCGGAAAAAAGAACCCGATCACGTAGATGCCCTCCGCATACAGGTCCCGCGCCATGTCCTGAGAGAGCTTCGCATTGTACAGCATGATCGGCACGATCGGGTGAACACCCGGCTTGATGTCGTAGCCGATGCGCTTCATGTTCTCGCGGAAGTAGCGCGTGTTGGCGTGGAGCTTGTCCCGAAGCTCGGAGCTCTCGGTGATCAGGTCCAGTACCTTCAGCGACGCCGCAGCGATGACTGGCGAGATGCTGTTCGAAAAGAGGTAGGGTCGCGATCGCTGCCGCAGCATATCGACCATCTCCTTGCGTCCCGACGTGAACCCGCCGGACGCTCCGCCCATCGCCTTGCCCAGCGTGCTGGTGATCAGGTCGACCCGGCCCATCACGCCGCGGTACTCGTGTGAGCCGCGGCCGGTGTCGCCAAGGAATCCCGTGCAGTGACAGTCGTCCATGACGACAAGTGCGTCGTACCTGTCGGCGAGGTCGCAGATCTTGTCGAGCTGCGCGATCGTGCCGTCCATAGAAAACGCGCCGTCGGTCATGATCATCCGATAACGTGCCGACTGTGCCTCCTGGAGCTTCGCCTCGAGGTCGGCCATGTCGTCGTGCTTGTATATGTAGCGCTTCGCCTTGCTCAGGCGGATGCCGTCGATGATCGACGCGTGGTTGAGGGCGTCGGTGAGGATCGCGTCCTCGGCTTTCATGAAGACCTCGAAAAGTCCGCCGTTGGCATCGAAGCACGACGAGTAGAGGATGGTGTCGTCGGTGCCGAGGTATTCCGAGAGCCGCTGCTCGAGCTCTCGATGCAGGTCCTGCGTTCCGCAGATGAACCGCACGGACGACATGCCGAAGCCGCGCGACCGGAGCCCTTCGTGTGCAGCTTCGAGTACCGCGGGGTGGCTTGAAAGCCCGAGGTAATTGTTCGCGCAGAAGTTGATGACATTCTCGGTCGGCGAGCCGTCCGGATACTCGACGGCTATATCCGCGCCCTGCGGGCTGTGGATGAAGCGCTCCTCCTTGAAAAGACCGGCGTCGCGGACTTCGTCCAACTCCTTGAGAAGGTCGTCCTTGATTCTTCCGTACATCAGTCGTCTCGGTTTAGAAAGTGATGGTCGAGGACGTCTAGGTGAGCTTGCGGCGCAGGTTCTCGATCATGTCGGCGGTCATCCGGTCGAGGTCGAAGTCGGGCTGCCAGCCCCAGTCGCGACTCGCTGCTGAATCGTCGATCGTTGAGGGCCAGCCGTCGGCAATGTCCTGGTGATAGTCCGGGTTGTACGTCACGACGAGCTCCGGGATGTGGCGTCGAATGGCCTCTTCGAGCTCACGCGCGGCGAAACTGAAGGCGGCGAGGTTGTAGGCATTGCGGTGCGACAGCCGGGATGGGTCGGCCTCGGCCAGCTGCAGCATTGCCTTGACGGCGTCGGGCATGTACATCATCGGAAGAACGGTGTCAGGGCTGACGAAGCAGGAGAAGGGTTCTCCCCTGACGGCGGAATAGAAAATCGATACCGCGTAGTCGGTGGTGCCGCCACCCGGCTCCGTTTTCCAGGAGATGAGTCCCGGATACCGTATGCCCCGGACATCGAGATCGTACTTTTCGCAGTAGTAGTCGCACAGCAGCTCGCCCGCCGCTTTCGTGACGCCGTACATGGTGCTCGGCTTGAGGACGGTGTCCTGCGGCGCGTCGTACTTCGGGGTTGACGGGCCGAATACGGCGATCGAGCTCGGCACGATCACGCGGGCCATCCGCTTCTGCCGCGCGAGGTCGAGGACGTTTTTCAGGCCGTTGATGTTGACGTTCCACGCGAAGTCGGGGTTGCCCTCGGCGGTCGCGGACAGGATCGCGGCGAGGTGGAAGACGGAGTCGATGTCGTACCGATACGCGATATGGGCGAGCGAGTCCGGGTCGAGGATGCTCAGCAGCTCGTACGGTCCGGTGTCGAGCAGGTCGGGGCTGGGTTTCGGGTTGATGTCGGTGGCGAGGACGTTGTCGGCCCCGTACCGGTCGCGCAGGGCGATGGTGAGCTCGGATCCGATCTGGCCGGCGGCGCCCGTAACGAGGATCCTGCGTATCGGTTTTTCGCTCACGGATGTGACGTAGGGTTGGCGGTGCGGAGGTGCGGGAATTTAACCGCCGGGATCGTCAAGATGCGGTGAACATATGCGGCGGGAATGACGACTGTGCTACCGCTTCCGCCGGAGCAGGACCCGTCCGACATCGCAAGGCCACGGCTCAGTTTTCACTGCCGCACGAATTCGAAGCGTGGCCAGAACTGGCAGAGCAACGTGGGCGAAGTCGAGCACAGGTCGTCCTCGCGCGTGTCCGCCGTGATCTCACAAAGCCATTTCTGGCCTTCTGCGAGGGCGGCCTCGGACACGGTACCCTGACATGACCGTGTGACACCTCTTTCCGTGACGGTCAACGTTATTCCCAATTGCGCAACCGCGATGTCCGTGAGAGCTGTCCCGGACACGACAACCGAAGCGGGCTCGAGGTAAGGGCACGGGACCTGTGGCGTTACCGGTGACATGGTGCTCGTGCCGGTACCGGTGACCGCGTCACCATTCTGGGCGACATCAATCTGAAGCCGCTCTGTGCAACGGGTCACGGGTTCGCCGCCGTCGTACACCTCCAGCGTCACTCCGATGACAGATTCATAGGCCCCCGTCAGAGACAGCGCGTCGCTCTCGGACCCACTCGTATCGCATCCGGTGCCGGCCAGCAGCACGGTCGCGCAAACGCCAAGGCTGAGCTTGAGTGTCATCGCAGGTCGGGATGGTTCGCGGAAGCGGCACAGCCCGTTGATAGTGCGGATCTGCCTTTCGATCCCATTGATAGGCTCTCTGAGATACGAGCGCTGTAGGGGAAACCGGGAATCGGGTGACCGACGGC
>JBFGEP010000105.1:0-5938 GCA_041580055.1 Rhodothermales bacterium
GCACGGCAGCCAACAGCACAATGAACGTCGCGAGCCGTTTCATGCTGACGCGCTAGCGGACCGAGCCCGCGAAGGCGTTGCCCGACTCCATGGAGGTCGCGCTGAAGCCCGTCCATTTCATCGGCGTCTTCAGTCTCTGCTCCATACGCGCCGGACGGGTTCCGGCGCCATCGTGTCGAACGGTAGCTGAAGCACGGTAGATGACCGGAGGCAGTACTCCTTCGCCGGACCCAGACTCAGCTGGCGGCGCCACAGCGTCGCACCATGCCGCTCGGCGAGCGATCGAACCTGGTCGAGGAACACCGGTGTGCGGGTGCCCTGAGGCCTGTCGAACCAGTACGCGTGGGCGCCGCCCGCACCCGTACCGCCTGCCTCCAGTCCATAGACCCCTCCCACGCCCTGCCCGGAATAAGCGGCGACGGCGTTGTGGGCGGCTCGATGCCGACCGGCCGCAGCATCCCGGTTCAATTCACCCAGCGAGGCAAAATCGTCCACCAGGTACCAGTCCTCATACACGTCCTGACCGTCGATCCACGGCAGCCGCCCGTAGAAGCTCGATGTAGACGACAGGAATCCAGCGGGGACGCGGGCTGTGAGCCCCTCGTGAAAGGCGGCAAGCCCTTGTTCAAAATCGGCTGGTTCGATGCCTGACTCTCTCGTATACCAGAACACGTACGCGATCACCACTGCCGGTCACCTCCTTTCTCGTACTATGTATTACGCGGTGGCTCGTAGAGTGCGCACACGGCACCCGCGGGATCCTGTATCACGCAGTACCGCCCGCCCGCCAGCCCGCGTGGGGCGACGACCACCTCTCCTCCGAGCTCCTCGCAACGCGCAGCACTCTCCGCCACGTCCGCAACCGTAACGTAGATCAACCACATCGGCGGAAGATCAGCGTTGGTGCCGCGGGCATGACAGACGCCCGCCACTCCCTCCGAATTCCCCGGAGGCCGCATGGCGAAGTCCGAGTAACCGCCCATATCGACGTCTTCGGACTCCCAGCCAACAACGGCGCGATAGAAGTCGCGCACCGTCGCAGCATCGTCAACGGTGAGGTCAACCCAGCCGATCTTTCCGATTTCCATTATCGATTCCGAAACGTTTTCAGCTGCCGTCAGCGTTTTCAGCCCAACGATACGCATAAAAGGAGAGCCGCGCGATTCTGCTGCGACGTGGTCCGGTCAGGCCCTTCTTGTCGACACCACTACACCCCGCTGTGCAAGCTCCGACAGGAACGGTCCGCTCGGAACGTGGTGCATCGGCGAGAGAAGTCCCCTGTCCGGGATGACACCGCTCCCGAGCATCTGGGCCCCGACGCTCGCCGTAAACCCGACCAGTCGTCCCATGGCCATGAAGCCGGTTGCCAGGTCGCGCCGGTCGACCACGTCGTGGGTCACCGTGTTCCGCTCACCATCCTTAGTCCCGACGACGACGACCCGGATCAGGCCCAGATCCCGCTCGGTCTCTTCGTACTGGAGGTGGGGGGAAAGTGCGGCAAAGAGATACTCAAGCCGGTCCACGTCGGTGCCTCCCACGGACACCGGATCTTCGTCCAGAAGATGAAGATCCACGAGCTTCTTCCAGAACTCGCAGTGACCCGGCCACCGGAGGCTGTACCGACCCGCGGCTACCAGCGCGCCGCCGTCAAGTCCGAGCTGCTCGCAGTACTCGATTACATCCCCGTTCGTGTACGCCTCCATCAAACCGAGATCTCCGAACTCGATCTCGTGCACGTATTCCGGAGCAAAGAGCTCCCCGGCGGCGATGTGCACTTCCCGCCCGTCGCGGACGATCACGCTGGGGTGATGGTAGGCGCGCAGCACGCCCTTGAACGTCCAGCTGATCTTGTACCGGATTGCGTTTGTAGCCGCCTCGGGAGCGGGAATACCACCCCCGTAGCTGTGAATCTCGTGTACTTCATCCATCTCCCGAACCGCTTCCCCGAGCAGCACCAGGTCTATGCCGGGGTCCATTCCGAATTCCGGCAGGATGGCGACACCGGCCGCCTCGGCCTCAGGTGCCATGGCCCGAAGGTCGTCCGACACGAAAAATGTGTTGACGAGATGAACGCCGTGGCGGATCGCCGCCCCGGCAACGGATGGAATGAACCGGACCGGCAGCAGATCGATCGCCACGTGGGGACGCTCGCCCAGCAGTCGATCCAGGGAGGTGGAATCCTCCGCATCGAAAGGCTCGCAGCGCAGTTTGTCCCCATAGCTCATCGCCGCGGCACGCGACAGGAGTCCCTCGTAGTCGACATCCGCGGCAACGACCTCAGTCACCGCCTCGCTCTTCATCAGATCGTCGAGCGCCACCGCACCCTGCATCCCCACACCGAGCAACAACACCTTCATGCATCTCGTCGCTTTGGTCCTTGCCTGCTCCGACAACACGCCGTCCGGCCTCAGTCGGGGCCCTCAAAAAGTATTGATTCGACACGGACAAGATACTTTTCCAGGAGGGAGAAGTAGCGTGCGACGTGGACCCCGTCCATGAGCGCGTGGTGGACCTCGATCGACACCGGCATCATCAGGCGGTCGCCGGTTCGTTCGTACTTGCCGAAGACGATTTTCGGGGTCGAATCTTCGGCCTGAAACCTGCGCGCGTGCGCAACGCTCGTGAACGAGATCCACGGTAATGCCGTGAAGTGGATGAGATCGTCACGGTCGTCCCGGGGGTTGAGGCTCGGCCGGGACGCGCAGACGTCCATCTCGCGAGATGCCTCGTCCGCGAAACGTCGGAAATCTCTGCGGTACTCCAGGTATGCGAATCCGAAGGTGTCGTCGCGAAGCGGAATCGTAGTTCCGGGGTGCACGACGTCGTGTACGAGTACGGAGTCTCCCCGAATACGATACCGGAAAGGCTCCACTTCGTTGGCGACACGAGTCGACAGATAGAGGCAGGAGACGAAGAAGGAGATGCCCTCCGTGTTATCGACGAGAGCCTTGAGCCGGCCGACATCGACGTTTGCACAGATGTTGAAGAACGGCCTGTCGTAGGTCCGGAACAGGTTGAAGTGCTCCCTGCGCGACCAGCTGCTTACATCGAGATACGTTGGCATGCCGTGACGATAGCCAATACTTCTCTTGTCGCCAAAGGCCGGGATACGGACTCTTCGGAAGTTCGGACTTCCGGCCGTTCACGGCTGCCGAAGCCGTTCGTGGACCCCCAGTGGAAGAGTCCCGCCTGCGTCGCGCGCCATCACGTAAAGCCACGTGGCTCTCTCTCGACTGAGCTCCGCCAACTCGTCCAGCCCGACCGAATCCTGGATCCTCGCGTCCTCCATCAGGATGTCTGCAACTGCCACCGCCAGATCGGGCGACAGTTGACCGCCGCGTTCGCATGCAGACAGCAGCTGAGAGCGCGATGCGCGGCGCAGGCGGAGCAGGTCCATCCCAGTTACCTCTGAAACGGCCTGCGACAGCCAATCTCCGCCGGTCGTTGGACGCTGAGCCTGGTCCAGCGACATCACACGCGCAAGCACACGCGCAAGCACGTTAACCTGCCGCATGATGAAATCTCGTTCTATCATTCTGTCCAGACTCGAAAAACCGGGCGCGGCTACTTGGGCGGCAGCGTTCGGACGAACGCGAGCCCACGCTCGACCCATTCCTGCAGCGATGCCGCCGTTTCGAAGGCGTCGGCGGCCACGTACACAAACCCGCGAAGCGGCTTTCCGGTGAAGTCCATCTCGCGCACCCCCGGCAGGCCCAGGGCCTCGTCGTAGGCCTCGGAACCCACACGCACCATGAGCTCGTCCCCGATCACGCCACAGCACATGTGCCCGCGCACCATGATGGCCAGGCCGCCAAACATGCGCTTCTCCTGAGCTCCGGGGATTCGCCGGAACGCCTCGCGGAGGCGTTCAGCTACGTTTTCGTCAAAGGGCATGGTCGTCCTCCTTGTGGCTTACTGAGGCTGCCGGTCGGCTTAGCCGAGCCCCAATATATTTTTTTCGAAGGAGCACGTCCGCGGGAACCGCCAGCCACGGGACAACGTGAGACCGCCGTTACGTAACTGCATCTTGGCCACCTTCTCCTCAGCTTTCTACCCTTGCGGGAGCTACTGAGCGCCGTTCGGGTCGGAAGCTTTTTTCGTCTAGAGAGGCAGCCGGATGCTCGAGACCAGCTAGCTGTAATGAACATCTACGTGGGCAACCTGCCCTACAACATGGGCGACCCCGAACTCCGCGAGACTTTCGAGGAGTACGGTGCGGTCGACTCAGCAACAGTCATCAAGGATCGATACACCGGCAAGTCACGAGGCTTCGGCTTCGTCGAGATGCCGGACAACGGCGAGGCCCAGGCCGCTATCGATGGAATCAACGGGCAGGACTTCGGAGGACGCAGCCTCACCGTAAACGAGGCGCGTGCACGCGAAGACCGGGGCGGTGGGAACCGCGGCGGTGGGAACCGCGGCGGTGGGCGCTACTAGGCGCAAGACTCCGTAAAGGAATCTGGGAGCCGGCCGGCAGGTCGGCTCCCTTTTTCGTTCAGGAGGATTCCTGTGAGTCGTCCTCCGCGGAATCCCCGAGCTTCGACATCAACCCCTCGAAGCCTTTCTTGATCTTCCCAAAGAGCTCTTCCGCCTCCTCGGCCACCTCGTCCCACACGCCTTCGCCTGCTTCGAGGAGCTCGTTCAGCTTCGCGCGCGCCTTCTCCCGCTGACCCTCAAGGCCGTGCAGCTGCTCGGCCATCTCTTCGCGCACCTCGGCCGATGCCTCGGCAGCCTTCGCCTTGAGCTCATCGATCTTCACCGAGAGCTGGTCGATCTGCTCCTGCCACCTGGCCCGGAATTCGTCTTTCTTGTCCATGAGAGTCTCCTTCATTTGTCGGCTGTTCAATATAGGTCAGTCGGCATCCACCTCGCTCCGCTAGCGGCACTGGATCAGAACGACCTCCCGGTCAAAAACAGCCGCAAATGTGCCCAGCTCTTCATCGGTGTCCAACAGCCTGATCGTTACTGTCAGGGTGTCGCCAACCACCTGCCCTTCATAGATTGCTTCGGCGCTCTCGCGCACCACTGGGCCGAGAGCGATTGTCCCCGTCACCGAGAAGCGGCCGTCGTCGTCCAGTCGGATGAGGCCATCGATCTGGCCGTCGGCGCAAGCCAGCCGAATCAGCGTCTTGCCACCCACAACCTCGATCTGAATGTCATCGCCGCCCCAGCGGCCCTCGACGATACGCCGGGTCTGTGCATTATCATCGCACGCCCACAGAACGAGGACCGCGACCAGCCCCAGACTCAGCATTGGACGTCTTGCCATTACAGCTCCGCTCCGCGCTGATTCTCTCGTGAAGCGCCGGTAATCTAGCACGCCTCGACCCGACATCACGGCAACAACGTGTCAAGATGTGGCGCCGCACGGCGCAACGGCACATACTCCGGTCCGAGTGAGAGATACGGACGGGCGAACGCCTTCAACCGTCGCGCTCGCGAAGCATCGTCAGAATCATCTTGAACGGAGATACTGCCTTCAGCGCGTGAGGCTCGTTCGCCGGGAGCACGATAACCTGACCGGCACGTACCCGGTGAGGGGCGCCCGATATCCGAATCTCAACCTCACCGTCTATCACGGAAACCAGCGCGTCGAACGGCGTGGTGTGCTCACTCAGCTCTTGTCCCTCGTCGAAGGCGAAGAGCGTGACGGAACCACCGGCACTCTTCAACAGGATCTTGCTTACGATGGAGTCGGCCTGGTAGGCCACCAACTCGGTGACTGTCGAAGCGTCCTTCATGGCTTTGTCGGGACTGGGCATGGATCTGGCGGTCGGCGGAGTGTATTGGCAACAAGCCGGAAACGGCTTTCGACCTCCTGTGGCACGCGTCACCTATCGGGCGAAAGGAATTCCAGCACTACGTTCCAGGTAGACTCAATATCCCCGTTCACACGGTACCCGTTGAGCATGGAGGAGCCGTGAACACCTGGCTCGAC
>JBFGEP010000106.1:0-5839 GCA_041580055.1 Rhodothermales bacterium
CGCTCCTCCGTTCGGTGTCCGCATTCAACGGTGCGTCGTCATACCGAAATCTCTCGCGGTAGAGATCGAAGATCTCGTCGGAGACCACTTCCATCGCGTAGAAGTCAGGGCCCTCAGGGAAGCTGACGAGCTGCGATGCGGCTGCTACCTCGTCGCCTTCCGAGTAGATGACACACCGGAAGCCATTCTTCTCCGAACGGTCGAAAGGTGGTGCCTGGCTCGGCTCTCCGAACATGTAGGTGTTGTCGCTCCACGCGCCGCCACGGACAATCCGCCCGCCGGGCGACGGATTCGCGTTCCACTCGCGAGCGTTGCCTGCCATGTCCACCGCTCCGTAAGCGGTGATTCCGGGAAGGCTTCCGACGGGGAGGATGCCGTCCGATCCGAAATTGCTGAACGGTGCGTAGACGGCGAAGCCGCCGAGCTGGTAGAAAGAGATGATGGGTGTCTGTTCACCCCTCGCGAGACCCCAGTGCACGGAGGTAGGAAGGCTCTTTCCCGCAAACTCGGCATAGGCTGCTGCTTCGTACCAGCTGACGCCCGTTACAGGATGGTCCGCCTCTCCGTCGACGTACGAGCCCGCCTGCCATGTCGAAGGACCCGGGCGCCCGGTCTGGTCCACGAACCGGGCCATAGCCTCCTCCCACGAAAGCGAGCGTCCGTCGAGCTCGAAATCTTCCGTCCAGTACTCTCGTGTCTCGTACCCGTCGGCATCAACAAACTCCTTGAACTGCCGGTTAGTGACTTCGGTGCGGTCCAGATAGAAATCGGCGACGACTCCGGAGGGTGTCTGCGCGCCCGGGACGTGCACCATCCCGGCAGGTTTTGTGCCGGACGTATCGAGCGTGCGCTCCAATACGTACGGTGAAAGGAGTGCATCGCCCCCGAGGCGGATGTCCCATGAAGAGGCGACGGCATGAACGGTATCGTGGCCGTCCTTCGTCATTTGCCATCTGAAGATCCCGACCGGCATCCGGACGCTGTCCAGCGGTGTGACGCCCAGATACTGCCAGTCGGCTTCGGGCGAATCATACCTCTTGACGGACACATGCGCACCCGGCGGTGTCGTGTGGATCGACATGCGCAGCGAGATTGTCCTGAAGAATTCGGCAAGCTCCGGGTCGTCGGGAATGATCTCCTCGGCTGCCAGGGCAATCTCGTAGGCGTCCGTAAAATCTCGCCACTCGGTTTCGAGGGCGCTCCGCAGCTGTGGGATCGCTTCATCTCTGGCCCAGCGGACTTTCGACTGGCGATTCAAAAGCCAGGCGGCACCCGCCGCCGCCAGCGCGACAAACAGGATGGCCGGAATGAGCACGCGAGGCTTCAGCAGAGCCCGGCCGCCCCGAGCCGACGCCGTCGCGCGGATGACCATGGCGCCCGGACCTGAGAGCCACGTCAGCTCCTCCGCCAGCTCGCCGATGTCGGAGTAGCGCTGCTCGGGGTCCTTGTGCAGTGCGCGCGCCACCACTCGCTCGAGGCTCTCGGGGACCTCCGGGTTCAGCGAAGTAAGGGGCGGCGGGTCTTCGTTGAGGATCGAGTAGACCACGGCCTGATCGTACTCGCCCACAAAAGGCCTTCTTCCCGCCAACAGTTCGTACAGAATTACCCCGACGCTCCAGATGTCGGTGCGGTGGTCCAGGTGCTCGCCCCGCGCCTGCTCGGGCGACATGTACGGAACCGTTCCGAGCGTGCTGCCGGTCTTCGTGAGGTCGGCGGCACCGGCGAGCTTGGCGAGGCCAAAGTCGAGGATGACGGCCCGGTTGTCTTCCGCGAGGATGATATTCGCCGGCTTGATATCCCGGTGGACCACTCCCTGGCTGTGTGCCCGCGCGAGACCGTCCGCTACCTGGCGGATGATCTCGACGGCAGCGTCGACCGTGACATCGCCTTCGTTGAGACGCGTCTTGAGCGTCTGGCCCGGGTAGTGGGCCATCGCGATGAACTGCTGCCCGTCGTCCGTCCGTCCGATCTCGTGGATCGTGCACACGTTCGGGTGGTTGAGCGCCGAGGCGGCCTTCGCCTCCTGCACGAACCGCTCGTTGGCTTCTTCGTCGGTCGTGAGGTGAGCGGGGAGAAACTTCAGCGCGACGTTGCGGTCGAGCTCGAGGTCCTGGGCGAGGTAGACTACACCCATACCGCCGCCGCCGAGCCGCTCGAGGATCTTGAAGTGAGAGACGGTCTGTCCGGTCATCTGGCCTGGTGATCCTGCTGTGATAGAGATACGGCCGGATGGACAAAGAGGCAAGGGCGGTGGACCGATTGAAGTCGTGCCGCGGCGGCCGTAGACTGCGGGGCAGAGTCTGCTTCTACAACGGGTGTTCCAAATGCCGCGAGCTCCTTACTTGCTGTCCGATACGACGTGGAAGACGGTGCAACCCACGGACTTCGAAGTGGCGGTTCTTCCCTGGGGTGCGACCGAGGCGCACAACTACCACCTGCCGTACGCGACGGACGTCATCCAGTGTGACTACATCGCCGCGGAGGCCGCGCGGATCGCGTGGGATAGGGGGGCCAGGGTCGTCGTGCTGCCGACGGTGCCGTTCGGTGTGAACACCGGCCAGCTCGATATCAAGCTGTGCATTAACATGAACCCGAGCACGCAGTCGGCCGTGCTCGGCGACGTGGTGGACTCGCTCGCCCGGCAGGGGCTCCGTAAGCTCGTCATCCTGAACGGTCACGGCGGCAACGATTTTCGGGCGATGATCCGAGAGCTGCAGCCTGTGTTTCCGGAGGTATTCATCAGCGTCGTGAACTGGTATCATCAGGGCTCGCCGGGGGAGGTGTTTGACGAGGTGGGCGACCACGCCGGAGAGATGGAGACGTCGAATCTCTTGCACATCGTGCCGGAATTGGTATTGCCGCTCGAGGAGGCGGGGCCGGGTGCGGAGAGGATGTTTCGGCTGAAGGGCCTGCGCGACGGGACCGCGTGGGCCCCGCGCGAGTGGACGAAAGTCACCGAGGATACGGGTGTGGGCGATCCGAGTCGGGCGACGGCGGAGAAGGGGCGGCGGTACCTGGAGCGGGTGGTGGGAGAGATTGCGGACTTCTTCGTCGAACTGGCGGAGGCGGATCTTGGGGAGCTGTACGGGTAGACTCGGTCATTGCGAGGGCCCTCCGGGCCCGTGGCAATCCAGGACGCTGCGGCCATCTCATCCTCTCGGATCACCACGGCCGCTGGCGCGGCCTCGTGATGACGACGGTGTCAAACGCCCCGGACTCGCCGCTTGTACTCCGCGAGCGCCTCGTTCAGCCGGTCCATCGCCGTCGTGTCGCCCGGGACATTGTGCGACGGGTGAATGAAGAGCCGCTCACCGCGGTCGGCGAGTTTTTGCGCGACCGTCGTGATCGTCATCCAGACCACCGTCACGAACGCCATCGTCGAGACCGGACCGATCCTGTCCCGATGGTCCTTCAGGTCGACCGAAGCGTCCACCGCCGACACGCACGTGTCGATCAAGACATCGGCCAGGTCGAAGAGCTTTTTTCCCGACGAGTGCCGGCTGCTCTTGTCTGCGAATGCCGCCGCAGAGCCGGCCACCACGACCTTCATCCCCAGCTCCTTCGAGCGCAGGGCCACATCGATATTGACGTTGTTGATGCCGGAGTGCGAGAAGATCCAGACCGTGTCGTGCGGGTCGAAGTCGTAGCTCTTCATCAGCTCCGTGCCGAACCCCTCCGCCCGCTCGAGAAACAGAAACTGGTGAATCCCCATCTCGCCGACGATCCGCGTGAAGAACGTCAGCGGCAGCTCGATCATCGGATGAAATCCGACGAAGCCTCCGATCCTCGGGTACATTTCCTCGACCGGCAGCGTCGCGTGGCCGCAGCCGAACGTGTGCACCCACCGCTCGGCGGCGATCGTCTCGGCCATGATGGCGGCGGCCCGCTCGATGTTCTCTAGCTGCGTCCTCTCGATCTCGTCCATAACGCGTCTGGCCGACGCGATCCATTTGCTCGCCAACATATCCGGCATCATTCGGTTGCCTCCGCTTTCATCTTGATGCGCTTCAGTGCAAGTACGAGAAGGATTGTGATGCCCACGAGCCCGCCCGGGATGAGAAGGAACGCGGAGCGCAGTCCCGCCGACTCGCCGATCACGCCGGCGATGTACGGCAGAAGACTTCCCCCGGTGAGCGCCATCACCAGAACCAGACTGAACGCCGTTCCCGAAAGGTGGGGGTGAAGGTCGCCGACAATCCCGAGCACGACCGGGAAGCCCGCAGCAAGCCCCGCACCCATGACGAAGATCCCGAAGCCCGCGACCACCGCGCCGCTCGACTGGATCAAGATGGTCGAGCCGATCATCGCGAGTGCAATCGAGACAAAGAGCGCTCGCGCGGGATCTCCTTGCTTCAGCCAGAAGCCCAGCACGAGCCGCGCGACGACCATGCCCGCCCAGAACAACGACAGGATGAACACGGCGCCGCCACCCGCCACCCCGATCACCGTTTCCGAATACTCTGCCGACCACCCGCCTGAGGTGACCTCCAGTCCACTCTGCAGAAAGAGCAGGGCGCCGAGGAGCAGAAGGGTCCGATCCTTCGTCAACGCTACCGCCTGCTTCAGCGGGAAGCCGTGAGGCTGCTTCGGCACCGGGAATCGTGTCAACGCGAAGACGGCGACCGGAGCTACAACCAGAAGTCCGATGCCCGCCAGAATCTCTGAGTATCCGAACGAGTCCAGCAGCAGACTGAGCGCGAACGGCATCCCGAACGCCCCGACTCCGAAGAACACACCGAACAGGCTCAGTGCGGCACCGCGACTTTCCTCGCTGACGTCCGCGACCAGTGCATTCGTGGCGCCGTTCAGGACCCCGCCGGCGATTCCCAGGATGAATACGACGGCCTGCAGTATTCCGAATGTCGGCGCGAAGGCAATCGCCTCGAGACCAGCCAGGATAAGAATGGCACTCACAATGAGAAGAGTTCGGTACCCGTACCGGTCGACGACGGGTCCGAAAAAAATCGACCCGACCAACAGGCCCAGGCTCTGCAGCGTGAACAGCGTCCCGGCGCGTGAAAGGTCGACGCCAAAACGATCGATCAGCGACGGGAGAATCGCACCGAGCGTCGTAAACACCACGCCGAACACGAGTATGCCCAGGCAGGCGGCCCAGAATGCGGCCTTGCGGCTGAACTGAGTTGGCGTCGTCATGTACCCTCTCGCAGCGCGAGCCGCGCCGCGCCGTACAGGCCTGCGTCCGGGCCCAGCTGGCTTACTTCTATCGTGACCTGATCGATGCTGATCGGCTGCGCCCAGCGACGCGCCTCCGCCTTGATGCGAGGCAAGAGACCTGCGGCCGACTCGAACACACCGCCGCCGAAAACGATCATCGCGGGATTAAACAGGCTGACGAGGTTCGCTACAGCCATCCCCCAGAATACGATGCAGTCGTCGATTACGCGGGCCGCGACGGGGTCGCCGGAGGAGTAGGCGGCGAAGACGGTCTCGGCAGTGATGGCGGCTCGCTCCAGCTTTGTCAGCGCGCCATTGTAGTCTTCCGTTGAATCCAGTATCTCGCGGGCCACCTTCGCCATACCGGCTCCCGACGCGTGGTACTCGAAGCAGCCGCAATCGTCGTATTCGGTACGATAGGGCCGGTCGAGAGCCAGCCATCCGATGGCGCCCGCGGCATCGCCAACGCCCCGCACGACCCGCCCGTCGACCAGTATGCCCGCACCGATTCCCGTACCGACGGCCAGAAAGATGACGTCGCTGCAGCCTCGGGCCCGGCCCTGCCACTCCTCGCCGAGAACGGAGCACGCCCGGTCGCTGTCGACGACAATAGACCAATGACTTCCGAGCTCTTGTAGAAGCTCTTCGATCAGCGGGTAGTCCG
>JBFGEP010000107.1:0-5751 GCA_041580055.1 Rhodothermales bacterium
CACCCGCCGCACCGCCGCCTCCTGGGCCTCGAACTCCTTGTGGTGGCCCACCAGCGGGATCATCACCTCGGGCTTGACGCGGATCTTCTCCTCGAGGACGTCGCAGACCGCGTGGAACAGCGCCCGCGCCTGCATCTCGGTGATCTCGGGATAGGTCACGCCCAGCCGGCAGCCTCGGTGGCCCAGCATCGGGTTCAGCTCGTCCAGCGCCTCGACCTTTGCCCTGACGGCCTCCGCCGTCAGCCCCATCGCCGACGCCATGGAGGCCTGGTCTTCCTCCTCGTGTGGAAGGAATTCGTGGAGGGGGGGATCGAGCAGCCGGATCGTGACGGGGTAGCCGTCCATGGCGCGGAAGATTCCGATGAAGTCCTCCTTCTGGAAGGGCAGGAGCTTGTCGAGCGCAGTCCGGCGCTCCGCCTCGGACGACGCCATGATCATTTCGCGCATCTTCGTGATACGGTCGCCCTCGAAGAACATGTGCTCGGTGCGCGTCAGTCCGATACCCACGGCTCCAAGCTCGCGCGCGCGGGCCGCGTCAGCCGGCGTGTCCGCGTTCGTCCGAACGTTCATGGTCTGAAACTCGCTGACCCAGGACATGTACGTCTCGAAATCGCCGCCCATCTCGGGTGGAACGAGCTCCTGCCGGCCGAGGATGACTTCGCCCGTCGATCCGTCGATCGATATCCAGTCGCCCTCTTTCACGACGACGCCGCCTGCCGTGAACTGCTCCGTCTCGTAGTCGACCGAGACGTCGCCGCAGCCCGCTACGCACGGCTTGCCCCAGCCGCGGGCCACTACGGCGGCATGGCTGGTCATTCCGCCGCGCGTCGTCAGGATTCCCTGGGCCGCATCCATGCCGCCCACATCCTCAGGACTCGTCTCAACTCGAACCAGGATAACGTTCTTGCCGACGGCCTTGGCCTCTTCGGCATGATCCGCGGTGAAAACGACCTGGCCAACCGCGGCCCCCGGCGACGCCGGCAGGCCCTTTCCGATCACCTTGTCCTTGAAGGACGCAGGATCCTTGAACTGCGGGTGCATGAGCTGATCGAGATGACGGGGCTCAACGAGCCTCGCCACCGCCCGCCGGCGGTCGACCAGCTTCTCGCTGACCATGTCTACAGCGATCTTCACCGCGGCGGAACCCGTTCGCTTTCCGGAGCGCGTCTGCAGTATGTAGAGCTTGCCCTCCTGGATCGTGAACTCGATGTCCTGCATGTCCTGATAGTGCTCCTCGAGCTTGCTCGTCCAGTGCAGCAATTCGTCGTACGCCTTCGGCATCTCCTGCTTGAGACGGGAGATGTCCTCAGGCGTCCTGATGCCGGCCACCACGTCCTCGCCCTGAGCGTTGATGAGGTACTCACCGTAGAGTTCCTCTTCGCCGGTCGATGGGTTTCGGGTGAAGCAGACGCCGGTGCCGCTGGTGTCGCCCATGTCACCGAACACCATCGCCTGGACGTTGACCGCCGTACCGATGAGGCCCTGGATCTGGTTGATCCTCCGGTACTTGACGGCGCGGGCTGCATTCCAGGATCCGAAGACCGCGTTGATGGACAGGCGCAGCTGCTCCCAGGGATCTGTCGGGAAGGACTCCCCGAGGTGATCGTGATAGATCTTTTTGTACGCGTCGACGACGGACCTCATCTGATCCGCGTTCAGGTCGACGTCGCTGTCCACGCCCGCTTTCGTCTTGATGCTGTCGATCGCGCGCTCAAACTTCTCATGCGGCACGCCCATTACGACGTCGCCGAACATGTCGATGAACCTTCGGTACGCGTCGAAGGCAAATCTTTCGTCCCCGTGCCGCTTCGAGAGTCCGGCGGCCACCTCGTCGTTCATGCCGAGGTTCAACACCGTGTCCATCATACCCGGCATGGAGACGGCGGCCCCGGAACGAACCGAGACGAGCAGCGGATTCGCCGCGTCACCGAGCCCCGCCGAGAGAGCCTTCTCCAGGAATCGAACGCCGTCGCGCACCTCCTCTTCGAGCCCTGCGGGCCACTGGCCGTCGTGCTCGCCGTAGTACTTGCAGCATTCGGTGCTGATCGTGAAGCCGGGCGGTACCGGCAGGCCGATCGCACTCATCTCAGCCAGGTTGGCTCCTTTGCCGCCGAGGAGCATTCGCATCTCCCGTCGACCTTCCGCGGACCCGTTTCCAAACCTGAATACCTTCTTATCCATCTTGGCCATTCTGCTCCTCGCGCATGCGCTTTTCGTTGGGCGGCGGTCGGCCGACGAGTCGAGATCAGTGAGTTTGCGCTGACAGGACCGGTGGTCGCCGCTGGATGATTCTGGCGGCCCTAAAATCGGGAATGGAGGTGTCGATTACGTGCGATAGGGGATGTTTTCATTGACTTTTGTTCATGCCCGACGTGGAACGATCGCATGTCCGGCGGTCGCTCCGTAGGAACGTAGGCGGTCCTGTCGCGTGAGAGACTGCCGCTCGACGATTTGCGGCCCCCACAGTGTTATCGCGCTCGGATTGACGGACCACGACGAATTCCAATGAAGAAACTTGTAGTAGTCGAGTCTCCCACCAAGGCCCGGACGATCAGGAATTACCTCCCGGCCAACGAGTACCAGGTGGAGGCCAGCATGGGCCACATCCGTGATCTTCCCGAGTCCGCGACACAGATCCCAGCCGCACTGAAAAAAGAGTCGTGGTCGAGGCTCGGGATCAACGTCGAGGAGGGCTTCGAACCGCTGTACGTGGTGCCCTCGGACAAGAAGAAAATCGTCCAGCAACTGAAGAAGTCGCTGAAGACGTCGGACGAGCTCTACATCGCGACTGACGAGGACCGGGAGGGAGAGTCGATCGGCTGGCATCTCGTCAACGTGCTCAAGCCTAAGGTGCCGGTACGGCGGATGGTGTTCCACGAGATCACGCGGGAGGCCATCGAGGAGGCGCTGAGTCACACGCGCGAGATCAACTACGACCTTGTTGACGCGCAGGAGACGCGCCGCATGCTGGACCGGCTCGTCGGATACTCCATATCGCCACTGCTCTGGAAGAAGATCGCGCCGCGGCTCTCGGCGGGCCGCGTGCAGAGCGTCGCCGTGCGCCTGATCGTGCAGCGCGAGAAGGAGAGGATCGCATTCGTCGCGGCCGGCTACTGGGGGATGAAGGCCGCTTTGTCGAAGAACGGAAGTGATTTTGAGGCCGTGCTGACGAGACTCAACGACGTCAGGGTCGCTACCGGAAAGGACTTCAGCGAGAACACCGGGCGACTGAAACGGGACCTGAAGGAGGGCGAAGACGTGGTCGTGCTTGACGAGGCGACGGCGAGGTCTCTCGCGGACTCCCTAGGTGCCCGATCGTGGAAAGTCTCCGACGTTGAAGAGCGCGACGCGAAGCGATCGCCGGCGCCGCCTTTCATTACGTCGACCCTGCAGCAGGAGTGCAGTCGCAAGCTGGGGCTCTCGGCCCGCCAGACCATGCAGGCGGCACAGCGTCTGTACGAAAAGGGCTACATCACGTACATGCGAACCGATTCGACGACGCTCTCGCAAGAAGCTCTCGATGCGAGCCGACGCGTCGTCCGTGATCGCTACGGTGAAGAGTACCTGAGCAAGAAGACGAGGACCTTCGCCGGCACCGTGATCAACGCCCAGGAGGCTCACGAGGCGATCCGTCCGGCCGGAAAGCAGATGAAACCGGTGGACGAGCTTGGGCTGTCGGGCGTTGACGCGAAAGTGTACGACCTCATCTGGAAACGCACCGTGGCCACTCAGATGGCCAACGCCCGCCTCAAGTTCACGACGGTAACGGTGACGGTCCGGGATGGCGCCACGGTGGCGCAGTTCCGCGCGAGTGGCAAGCGTATCGTCTTCGCGGGATTCTTCAGAGCGTATGTCGAGGGATCGGACGACCCTGAGGCTGCGATCGACGACCGCGAGCAACCGCTTCCGGAGTTGACCGCCGACGAGACGGTGGACTGCCGACAGGTCGAGGCCACCGGCCACGAGACAAAGCCGCCGGCCCGTTTCACGGAGGCGTCCCTGATCAAGGTGCTGGAGAAGGAGGGTATCGGGCGCCCCAGCACCTACGCGACGATCATGGATACGATCGTCAATCGGGGCTATGTACGGCGACAGCGTTCGCAGCTCGCGCCGACATTCACGGCCTTCGCAACGAACAGCCTCCTGGAAGAACAGTTTGAAAACCTCGTCGACGTCGGCTTCACCGCGGAGATGGAGCACGTGCTGGACGAGATCGCGGCCGGCGAGCGGAAGTCGAAGCCATACCTCGCCGAGTTCTATTCGGGAGAAGAGGGCCTCAAGAAGAGAATTGAAGAGGGCCTGGACGGCGTGGACGCTCGGAAGGTGTCAACGATCACTTTCCCGAAGTGGGAGCCGTTTCAGGTGCGCGTCGGCCGGTACGGGCCGTACGTGGAAAAGTCAGACAACGGAGAGCGCGTCATCGCGTCGCTTCCAGAAGATCTGGCGCCCGGAGAGGTGACTCGGGAGCTGCTGAAAGAGCTGGTCGATAGTGCGGGCAAAGAAAGCGAACCGCTCGGCAAGGATCCCGAGTCAGGTCTTCCCGTCCACGTCAAGCGAGGGCCTTACGGGTATTACGTCCAGCTGGGTGAGAACGGCGATGACGGCAAACCGAAGCGGCAGTCCATCCCGAAGGGTGTGGATCCCGAGAGCGTCAGCCTTGAGGTTGCGCTCGAGTTGCTGAGGCTGCCGCGGGAGCTCGGCGCCCACCCGGAGACGGGAGAGCCCGTACTGGCCAACATTGGTCGCTACGGCCCGTACGTTCAGCACCGGCGGACCTTCGCCTCCCTTACCGCGAGCGATGACGTGTTGACGGTTGGCCTCGAACGCGCTCTCGAGTTGATCAACCAGAAGGCCAAGAAGAACGAGCCGCTCCGATCGATCGGCGAACACCCCGACACGGGCGACGCGATAGACGTATTCGAGGGCAGGTACGGACCCTACGTCAAGATGGGTCGGACGAATGCCTCGCTTCCGAAAGGGGTCTCGCCGGAAGATGTGACGCTCGAGCAGGCTGTGCAGCTTCTTGCCGAAAAGAAAGCGAAGAAAGGCAAGGGCGGCCAAAAGAAGACAGCGAAGAAGTCGGCCGGCAAGCGGAAAAAGTAGATGGGCCTAGCGGCCTACGTCCTTCTCTCCCAGACGTAGCGATTGCAGTATGTTGAGGTAGCTGGCCCACCGTTCCTGGGTTACCTCGCCACGGTCCACGGCGTCCACGACGGCACACCCCGGCTCATGATCGTGGGTGCAGTTCGGGAACCGGCATTCGTTGATGTGCGGTACGAACTCGACGAAGTAGTGCGACAGCTGGCGCGGGTCGAGATCTATCACGCCGAACTCTCTCAGCCCCGGCGTGTCTACGACGACGCCCCCATCCGAGAGCTGGTGGAAAGCGGCATTCGTCGTCACGTGGGTGCCCTTCCTGGTCTTCTCGCTTACCTCGCCGGTTCTGAGGTTGAGCGATGGCTCGACGCGATTCAAAAGGGAGGACTTGCCTACGCCGGACGGTCCCGCCAACACGGAGACGCGGCCGCGCAGGGTCTGGTGAAGCCGGTCGATCCCGGTGCCTGTGACGGTGCTCGTCCTGAGGACGGGGTATCCGATCCGCTCATACAGGGTGCACCAGAATTCGACAGGCTCCTCGATTGAGGGCGTCAGGAGATCCACCTTGTTCACGATAATCCCTGCCGGGATATCGTACACCGCAGCCATCACCAGGAAACGATCGACGAACCCGGGGTTGAGTCTCGGGAGAAG
>JBFGEP010000108.1:0-5548 GCA_041580055.1 Rhodothermales bacterium
ACGATGCGCTACTTCGTCACGGAAGTGGGCAAGATCATTCCGCGCCGCATCTCGGGCAACTGCGCTCGTCATCAGCGCGAGGTCTGCACCGCGGTAAAGCGGGCCCGACAGATCGCCTTGCTGCCCTACGCGCCCTCCCGCCCAGCCAAAGCACTCGCCTCCCGTCCAAGAAACGGCGTTGCCACCTGCGTCCACCATGCCGACCTGGCGCTGCTCGCGATTCGGGTCACCCCGCATCACAATCCGTAGCGCCTCCTCAGCGGACGCCCCGGCCTGCATCAGCTCGAGGCCCTTGGTGCCGTAATCGAGCTCCGCGAAACTCTGGGTGGCGACGGCCCCGACGCCGGCCCGCACCCACGGCACGATCGGCCTCACGTTCGGGAACTTGCTCTGGACGGCGACCCCGAGATCCCCCGTGTCCGGATCATATCCCACGATTGAAAACGTGCTCACAAGCGGCTCAGGGGAGTCCGGTCTTCCCGAGAACAACGCCGCGGTCACCAGAAACACCGGGACCAGAACCATAATTCGATACATCGTAACCACCCCTTTCAAGAAACCCAGATCGCCCAAAAGGTGGTCACGGAGGCCCATAAAGACAACCGGCCGGGACAAACAAATGCCCCGGTGCTTCGTTCAGAATGCATCGAAGGCAATGGAATGAGATCCTCATCGCTGATACTCGTTGTACTGTTGGCCGCGGGCGGCGGCACTCCCCTGGCGGCCCAGCAGGACTACTCGTTCGAGGTCGCTCGTGTCAAGTACTCCGGCGGCGGCGACTGGTACAGCGATCCGGAGTCGCTGAATGAGTTGCTGAAGTTTGTTCGCGCCGAGACGGGACTTGACGTCGCCCCTCGTGAGGTCGTCGTCGAGCTCTCCGGCGACAAGCTCTACGCGTATCCGTACCTCTACCTGACCGGACACGGGAACGTCCGCCTTTCGGTTGAGGAGGCCCTCCGGCTTCGGCACTATCTGCTCGGTGGAGGTTTCCTGCACGTTGACGACAACTACGGTCTGGATCCGCACATCCGTCGCGAGCTCAAAAAGGTGTTTCCGGATCGCACGCTCCGCGAGCTGCCGTTCAGCCATCCGGTTTTCAGCGTGCACTTTACATTTCCGAGCGGACTGCCCAAAATCCACGAACATGACGGAAAACCGCCGCAGGCGTTCGGTATCTTTGATGACTCGGGCAGGCTCTGCGTCCTGTACAGCTACGAGAGCGATCTCGGGGACGGGTGGGAGCCACCGGAGGTGCACTCGGACCCGCCCGAAAAGCGTCTGCAGGCGCTCCGGATGGGGACAAACATTCTCACCTACACAATGATGAACTAGGGGCCGGACCGGGGCCGGCCGGCAGGAGGCAACACGCCATGAAGTGGTTCTACATCCTTCTCGTCATGTGTCTGGGTATCCTGTTTCTGTCAAACCCCGACATGAACGACTTCAGAGAGTATGTCGAAGAGGAATCGCGGCGCATGATACAGGAGGGTGTCAACGCGCCGGGCCTCGGGGATGCGCTTTCCCAGGCCGGATCCCAGCTCGCAGAGGCGTTCGTCGACAACGTGACGAAGCGAAACAACTACTACATCTTCAGCACGTACGAAATTGATCTTACGCCGAGAAATCGGTC
The DNA here is from genome assembly GCA_041580055.1 of Rhodothermales bacterium. Classification (GTDB taxonomy): domain Bacteria; phylum Bacteroidota; class Rhodothermia; order Rhodothermales; family JABDKH01; genus JABDKH01. The sequence continues at coordinate 1,631 of JBFGEP010000108.1, forward strand.
CGACGAACCATACAAATTCCTCGGTATCGGCGGGAGCTTCATCAATCTGACAAACTTCGACGCCCGCCGCTGACGCAGAATCGGACCCTTCGTCACTCGGGTGTCCCCAAAACCTTACCGCATGTCCCAGCTGCAAGCACAGGATCCGGAGATATACGGCGCGATCGAACGCGAGGTCGCCCGCCAGAACAATGGACTGGAGCTCATCGCCTCCGAGAATTTTGTTTCTCGCGCGGTCCTGGAGGCGATGGGATCGCCGCTGACCAACAAGTACGCCGAGGGACTCCCCGGCAAGCGGTACTACGGCGGCTGCGAGTTCGTCGACGAGGCAGAGGACGTGGCCCGCCGTCGGGCGTGCGAACTGTTCAAGTGTGACTGGGTGAACGTGCAGCCACATTCGGGGGCCTCGGCCAACGCCGCCGTGTACCTGACACTCCTCAAGCCCGGCGACACGTTCCTCGGACTCGACCTTGCACATGGCGGGCACCTTACACACGGGAGCCCGGTCAACTTCTCGGGGATACTGTACAGCGCGGAGTACTACGGCGTGGAGCCTGACGGACCGCTCGCCGGTCGGATCGACATGGACCGCGTCAGGGAAAAGGCCCTCGCGATACGTCCCCGCATGATCTCGATCGGCGCCAGCGCCTACCCACGCGACTTTGACTACGTCGCATTCCGATCGATCGCAGACGAGGTGGGTGCGTTCCTCTGGATGGATATGGCGCACACGGCCGGACTCATCGCAGCAGGAATACTCAACGATCCCCTTCCCCACGCCCACGTGGTGTCCACGACCACGCACAAGACCCTGAGGGGGCCCCGCGGCGGCATGCTGCTGGTCGGTCGAGACTACGAGAATCCGTTCGGGAAAGTCGCCCCAAAGAGCGGTCGCGTGAAGAACATGAGCGAGTTGTTCGACTCGGCGGTCTTCCCCGGCATGCAGGGTGGTCCGCTGATGCACGTCATAGCCGCCAAGGCCGTCGCCTTTGATGAGGCGCTCCGGCCGTCATTCGCGGACTACTCGCGGAAGGTGGTGTCGAATGCCGCGGTGATGGCCGACGCGTTCATGGAGCTCGGCTACCAGGTCGTCTCGGGGGGTACCGACAACCATCTGATGCTGATCGATCTGCGGAACAAGGGCATTACGGGTAAGGTCGCCGAAGAGACACTGGGGCTCGCCGAGATCACCGTGAACAAGAACATGGTTCCGTTTGACGACAAGAGTCCCTTCGTCACCAGCGGAATCCGCGTCGGAACGCCTGCCATGACGACGCGCGGCTTCGGTGAGGATGAATTCCGGCAGGTGGTGCAACTGATCGACCGCGCCCTGACGAACCGGGAGAAAGAAGACGTACTCAAGGATGTCAGGCGCTCGGTCCGTGAAATGTGCGACCGATTTCCGCTGTATGATTTTGTGGTGGCCTGACCGTTTCTTACCGTATCAGCCGGTGGGGACAGCACAGATCCCCGCCGCGCTGCACAAACCATGCGAAGTGACTCCCTCAGCCCCGAAGTCTACACCGAGCTCGTAGAGCTCGGGCGTCGGCTCTACGACCGGTCGCTCGTGCGGAGCGAGGACGAGGCGATAACGGATCCTCGCGGGCAGCCCATCGGCTGGCTCCTTGACACCCGAATGCCGATGCTCCGCGGCGAGACCTTCCGTGAGGTCGGAACGGTTCTGGCCGAGAGGCTGGCCGTCAAGGGCGTTCGGCAGGTGGCGGGGCGCGGATTTGGATCGTACGCAATCGTCGGGTCGATCCTCAGCTGCTCCGATCACGGGTCTTTCCGCGGCGGCTTCGTGCGCGACCGCAGGAAGACGTACGGGAGGCAGCGGCTGGTGGAGGGCCCCCTGAAAGTCGATGGACCCGTCGTCGTGGTGGACGACATCCTCAACAGCGGTCGCAGTGCACTGCGGACGATCGCCCTTCTGCGGCACGACGGATTCAGAGTCGAGGGAGTGCTGACACTGTTCAACTTCACATGGAGCGAGGGCAGACGCCTGCTTGAAGCCGACGGATTATGGGTCGATTCCCTCCTGGACCTGACCCTCCGCAGCGCGCGACCGAGCGAGTCCGATTCTCCACCCCTCTCGCAAGAGCATGAAGGCCATAACCAAGAGTCGGATCTGGCGAGGCAAGTCGACTAAGAAGGCGCTCCCGTCAGCGAGCGGCGACGCATCCGCCACCGACCTCGCCGAGATGTCGTTCCTCGACCACCTCGAGGAGTTTCGGTGGGCGTTGATCAAGGGTCTGGGGAGCATCGTCGTCGTGACCATCGTGTGCTCCTTCTACAGCAGCTGGATCATCGACGTCCTGTTGATGGGCCCCGCGAAGTCCGACTTCTTCATGTACAAGTGGCTCGGCATGGGGGCCGAGGATCTCGTCCTCCAGAATCGAACCATAACGGGCCAGTTCTTCGCTCACATCGGAACCATCATCGCCGTGGGCGTCGTCCTCGGATCGCCTCTGTTCGTCTACTTCATGTGGAGGTTCGTGGAACCCGGTCTTTACCCGAACGAAAAGCACGGGCTTCGATTTGCGGCGGCCTTCGCAACGCTCTTCTTCATGCTGGGTATCGGCTTCGGATACTGCATAGTGACCCCGTTTGCGCTTCAGTTCTTCTCGAACTACCAGATTTCCGGGCTCATCATCAACGAGTTCGATATCACCAGGTACTTCAGCATGGTCACCTTCTGGGCATTCGGAGCCGGCGTGCTCTTCGAGCTTCCGGTCGTGGTGTACTTCCTCGCGAAGGTCGGAATACTGACGCCGATGATCATGCGCAAGTATCGAAAGTACGCCCTGATCGTCACCCTCATACTGGGCGCATTCTTCACCCCGCCGGACCCCGTGTCGCAGGTACTTGTCGCCATCCCGCTTCTGATACTGTACGAGATGTCAATCCGGGTAGCCGCCGTCGTGACGCGTCGACGCGAGAGGGAACTCGAAGCGGCCCTTGCCTGACACGGTGTCTCGTTATACGGTCGGTCCGCGGCGCCTCAATCCCCTTTTTTGCCAACCAGAGCAAGTACGATGAAAACGAGATCTGCCGGCGTAATTGTGCTGGTCTCCGTCGTGGCGGGCGCCTCCTTTCTGGCCGGCGCCCACCTGCCGCAGGACGATGACTTCTTCGCCATCCGCAAGAGCTTCGAGATCTTCGGCTCCGTCTACGAGGAGCTGGTCGCGAACTACGTCGACCGCGTCGATCCCGAGCGGCTGATGCGATCCGGCATCGACGCGATGCTCGAGGAGCTCGACCCGTACACGGTGTTCTTCGATGAGGCGGACAATGCGGACATGGACATCATCACGCGAGGATCTTATGCAGGGGTGGGTCTCAATGTCGGGATTCGCAACAGCCGCATCACAGTCATAGCTCCGGTTGAGGGCGCCAGCGGCTACAAACAGGGGGTCAGGGCGGGTGACGTCATAACCGGGGTCGGCGGCCGAAGCACGGAAGATCTCTCGCTCACGGACGTACAGACGCTGATGCGCGGCGAGCCGGGAACGACGGTCCAGCTCACGGTGGAGCGTGAGGGTGCCCGAGACCCCATCGAGTTCATTCTCACGCGGCAACGGGTAAAGATCGAAAACGTCACGTACGCCGGCTTCATTCCGGGTTCGTCAATCGGCTTCGTCAAGCTTGAGAGATTTGCGCGCGGGGCCGGTCGCGAGGTGCGCGATGCGATAGAGGAGCTTCGCGCCCAGAAGGAAATGACCGGGCTCATCCTGGATCTGCGCGACAACCCGGGCGGCCTTCTGGATGCGGCTGTCGAGGTCTCGGAGCTCTTCGTTCCGAGTGAATCGGTGATCGTCTCGACCGACGGCAGACGGTCAGAGACCCGGCGCGTCTACACCAGCAGCAGGAGTCCTCTGTTGCCGGACACACCGCTCGCCGTGGTCACGAACGGGATAA
>JBFGEP010000109.1:0-5540 GCA_041580055.1 Rhodothermales bacterium
ACGACCATCGCCGTCCCGTCATCGATCCTGGAGAAGTCACTCGGGCGGACGGCGAACAGCAGCTCGTAGTCCTCGCCACCGAAAAGCGCGAAGTTGGAGGGCTCGTCTTCAAACAGAACAGCCGCCGTCTTGACCTGCTCATGAATCGGTATCGAGTCCTGGCGAACGAGAGCTCCGCACCCGCTCTGACGGCAGATGTGGTGCACCTCTGAAGCTAGCCCGTCCGAGATATCGATGAGGGCCCGCGGCACGAATCCCCCCCGCTCCCAGTTCGAGATCACGTCCAGCCGCGCCTCCGGCCTGAGCTGACGCTGGATTACGTGGTCGAAATCCTTCAGGTCCGGACGAAAATCCGCGGTCGCCTCCTGAAGCGCGATGCGTTCCTTGATCAGAATCTTCAGCCCCGCGTAGCCGGATCCCAGATCACCGGTTACACAGATCAGGTCGCCTGGCTGAGCGCCGCGCCGAAATGCTACGCGGTTTTCCATCACCTCGCCGATGATGGTCACCGAGATACTGAGCTGGCGGGCGGCCGTGGTGTCTCCGCCCACCACAATCAGTCCGTACGTGTGACAGGCATCCCGGACTCCCAGATAGAACTTCTCCATCATCTCGATCGAGACCGAGTGCGGGATTCCAAGGGTGATCGCCGCGAACCGCGGGAGGGCGTTCATCGCAACCACGTCGCTCACGTTGACGGCGATTGACTTGAAGCCCAGGTGACGCATCGGCGTGATCGTCAGGTCGAAGTGGACGCCTTCGATCAGCGCATCGCACGTCATGACCTGGAACAGGCCGTCGGACTTGCGGAAGACCGCTGCGTCGTCGCCTATGCCGCGTATCAGCTCCGCATCGGCGGGCTCGCCCAGGATCGTCTGGAGGCGATCGATCAGACCGAACTCACCGATATCCTCGATAGAAGTAAACTCTCTTTCCATGCGGGCGGAGATTCAGTTACACCTGGTTCAACGCGACCGAGAAGGAACGCAGATCTTACCCAAAACGGTCCCGCCGGACGCGCCGGTGACGGACGGCATGTTCGTCGGATTGCCGTTGAGCGTCTCGTGCGCGAACAGCGCAAAGCAGACGGCCTCTTTGGCATCCGGGTCTATGCCGAGGGAGTCCGCCGTCATCACTTCGATCTCCGGAAGAAGATTGGCAAGGCGGCTCATGATGTACTCGTTGTGAACACCACCACCCGCCGCGATCAATTGCACCGGCTGCCATCGCCCCCGAACGAAACGATTAATGGCATCGGCGATCGTCCGTGGTGTCAACTCGGTCACCGTGGCCACGATATCCGCGTCTGGGCACCCGGCCGAACGACCCGCCGAAAGAATGCCAGAGACCATGGCCGCGGTGTACTTCTCGCGACCGGTCGACTTCGGAGGCGCCGCCGCATAGTAGGGGTCCTGCAATAGACCTGCGAGCAGCTCCTGCGAGACCGTGCCCGACGAGGCGACAGAGCCCCCCTCGTCGTAGCGCCTCCCGAACAGCTGCTGCATGACACCGTCGACGAGCATGTTGCCGGGACCTGTGTCGAAAGCCAGAACATCATCGGCCGCGCCTGACGACGGTAAGATCGTCAGATTGGCGATCCCGCCAATGTTCAGTAGGATGCGGTCCACCGCGTCGCTGCTGAAGAGCACGTAATCCAGATACGGCACGAGCGGGGCCCCCTGCCCCCCCAGCGCCATATCCGCGACACGAAAGTCGCCGATGGTGACGACACCGAGAAGGTTGGCCAGAACGGACGGGTCTCCGATCTGGAGGGTCGACGTCGTCGGTTCGCCTGCGCAGTCCTCGGGCTCGGGGACGTGGAAGACGGTTTGCCCGTGAGATCCGACCGCATCCAAATCCGACACCTCAAGTCGAGCTGCCTGGCAGGCTGCCTGCACGGCGTCGCGATACACGTGGGCCAGCCTGAAGTTCAGCTGCGAGAGATCCCGGACTGAAGATCCCTCCGCGGCCGAGTTCTTCAGAATGAGTGTGCGAATCCCATCCGGATAGGGCTCGCTCGTGAAGGACAGCACCTCGATGCTTACTGCCCGGCCCGCACCCGTGATGCGCGTGATCGCACAATCCACACCGTCAAGCGAAGTGCCCGACATCAGGCCCGCCACCACTCGGCTCTCCCGATCCAGCAGCTCGCCGAGGTTCAATCGAGTAGCGGTCATTTCGATCGCTCTCGCATCTCGGACGCCTTCAGGGAGTACTCGTCGGCTCGATCCGGATTCTCAAGCGCAAGTCGCTCGTACACACGAGCCGCTTCGCTGAACTGATTCTGCGTCGCGTAGATACGCGCCAGGGTCTCGGAGACCACATCCTCGATGTCGTCCGAAAGGTCCGGGGGCGAAATGCTCGACGGATCATCGGAGGGAACGATGCGGGCAGACTCCAGCTCGCCGATGAGCCGGTCCAGGTCGGCCTCCGCCGGGGGCGCCTCAAGATCGGCGTCGCTGCCCGCCCCGTCCCCGGCGTCTCCGGCGTATCCACCGTCCCATTCTGGCATTTCGGAGACTTCTTCGAGCGACTCCTCCTGCAGAGGCTCCCCGGGCCACTCAGTTGCGGCTTCCGGGTCGCCCGGCTCGTCGAAAGGCTTTGCGATCGGTACGAAAAAGGCCGGGTCCATCGCGGGTGTATCGACGAATTCTGGCTCTTCTTCTTGCACCCTTTCGTCGGCCACTGCGCCCGACAAATCCATCGGCTCCGGAGGATCGAGCGGCCCCGTCTCGGGCGACGAAGGTGTCTCGCTGTCCTCGGCGGTCAGCGACGCCTCCTGGTCCTCGCTCAACGGGGATTCCTCCGGGATGGTATCGATGGCATCCAGGACGGGGGCCGCTCCCGCGCCACCGAACAGAGCGCCGGCGGCCTCAGTCAGCCCGGCCATCACGGCAGGCGAGTGCGACACCAGAGCGGCAGCCCGACTCCATGCCTCGAACGCAGCCTCCGCACGGCCCGCCTTCCGCAACGCCCTGGCGTACGCAACCTGCGCCGCCGCGTAGTTCGGCCAGCGGTCTACTATACCGGAGAGGACGTCCACAGCTTCAGCGGCACGGCCCGCCTCCAGCGCAGCGAGGGCAGACTCAAAGTCCGTCGATAGCATTATTCCGATCGATTTCTAACTGAATACTCGGAAGCAAGGTAGGCTCCCTCTCGGGCCGGTTCAAATCCGGCCGAGGGCAGCCGACTCGAGGACAGCGCCAGCCAGTCCCTGACACTGAACCAGACAATCATCATGAATCCGACTGCCACCAGAAATTGGAAAGGAATCGCCGCCCACTGGTTCGCGTCAACCACGAAAGCCGTAGCCGCCAGACTGTACAGTAGCACCATCGCCTCGAGCCAGACGATTGCCGGCAAGCCCGTAGCGGCCCGGTGCAGCTTCCTCGTCCGATCGTCCGAGCCGGCCGATCCCTGTTTGGGAGTCCTCACAAATGGCGAGGTCTTTCCGACCAGGGCTTGCCACACCGCCCGCGTATTGCTGACAGAAAGTCCCATAGTTCCCGCCATGTACGACGGGAAGAGTCTCAGACGGACGCGCCAGTCCGGGTAGAGGGATCGTTGCGCATAGAGCTGTGCGAGGAAGAAACCTGCGAGGCCCAACAACCCGAAACCGAGCAGTGCGAAGTATACGGCTCCCGGGCCCCGACCTGTCTCCTTGAGCCAGACGAGGGGAGCGTGCAGGAGTGCCGCCACCAGAACAAAGGGGAAGACCAGGTGGGCCGTGAGATGAGCGGTACCCTCGAGCTTCACTCGCAGGCCCCACCCCGATCGCCAGACGGCGGGCAGAGTCCTGAGGGCGGTCTGCACCGACCCCTTGGCCCACCGAAACTGCTGCGACCGGAACGCGTCCGTCCGTGCCGGCAGCTCCGCCGGCACTTCGACCTCGTGCAGGTACTTCAGTCGCCAGCCGCCAAGCTGTGCGCGATAGCTCAGGTCCAGGTCCTCCGTCAACGTATCGGCACTCCAACCGCCGGCGTCCTCGATACACTCGCGCCTCCACACCCCGGCTGTTCCGTTGAAGTTGATGAAGCAGCCTACATCCGCTCGCACCCGCTGCTCGACTGCAAAGTGCGTATCCAGGCCGAACGCCTGGACGCGTGTAAGCAGTGACTCGTTCTCGTTCATGTGAGCCCAGCGCGTCTGCACGAGACCGACGTCCGGAGCATCGAATTCGGGTACGACTCGGCGCAGAAAGTCCGGCGCCGGGAGGAAGTCTGCGTCGAAGACCGCGATCAGATCACCGCGTGCGAACGCCATCCCGTTGGCCAGAGCGCCCGCCTTGTACCCACTGCGCCCGGCGCGCCTCACGTGCACGATGTCGACTCCGCGCCTGTGCCAGCTTTCTATTCTTGCCGCAGCCAGGTCCTCCGTTTCGTCCGTCGAGTCGTCGAGAACCTGAATCTCAAGCAACCGCTGCGGATAGGTGAGTTGCGCGCACGCGTCGATAAGTCGCTCGGCGACGGCCGGCTCGTTGTAGATCGGGAGTTGCACAGTGACGCTCGGCAGCGAGCGGGGCATCGACGGCATCGCGCCGGCGTCAGGTACCGGGCCGGGCAGAGGTCGCTCCTTGCGCACCGCCCAGACGGACAGCCACAGCAGATTCAGTGCATACGCCGTCAAAACAAGCATCGACAGGGCGTACAGGGCCGGCACAGCGATTTCGACGAAAGCCATGCTACCAGTTGGATGTCGCGGCCGTGAAGATGTCGTCCGCGATCTGCTCCAGGATGGCGAGAGCGGCGTCCTCTTCGCCTGCGAGGCCGTCCGGACCGGCCGGATCGTACTCTTCGAACGACGAGAACGTCCGGGTGAACACGGCTTCGTCCTTTGTTCGATCGAAGTACTCCGCGGATACTGAAATGGTGACCCTGTTCAGCGTGGCCCGCTCCTGTCCGCCGACGGAGGCCGGCTGATTGAGGTACCGGTCTATGCGCGTCCGAAGAACAACGTCTGACTGCGTCTCATCGGGCTGGAGAGATAGCCGCGTCTGACCGACGAAGCGGTCAACGAGCAGTGCGGTCAGCTCGTCGCCCATCGTCGTAAGCGTACTGATCGAATTGTCCTCGACCAGTGGGATGGCGATCGTCGACAGGTGCGAAGGAATGGTGGCTCCCGTGAAGCTGTAGTAACCGCACCCCGAGAGGGACGCGGCAATCAGGATTGCTACCACCTTGTGCACGCGCAGACTCATTTGGCCTCTTCCTCGTCTTCCGCTTCCTTGAGCTTGCGATACAACGTGCGCTCGCTGATTCCGAGGGCCCGCGCCGTTTGTCGTCGGTTGCCCCCGAAACGTTTCAGTGCCTCATCGATGAGATGACGCTCGGCATCCTCGAGCGTCGGCAGCGGCTGGTCCTCGGGGATAGCAAGGGGACGGGCCGGACCCGCGTCCGAAACTGTTCCGTCCACCTGCTGCGGCTCCTCATCGCCCTGAATCTCGTACGGTACTTCCTCGACAAATGACTCGAACTGTTTCCGATCTTCCGGACGGACCACCATCAGGCTGGCCTCTCCGCTCTCAAGCAAACCGCGAACCG
>JBFGEP010000110.1:0-5491 GCA_041580055.1 Rhodothermales bacterium
AACATCAAGTCCGCCGTCTCTCCGACAGAGATTCTCTTCGTCGTCGACAGCATGACGGGGCAGGACGCCGTCAACACGGCAAGGGAGTTCAACGAGCGGCTTGACTTCGACGGCGTGGTGCTCACCAAGCTTGACGGCGACACCCGGGGCGGCGCTGCGCTCTCGATCCGGACCGTAGTCCAGAAGCCGATCAAGTTCGCCTCCACAGGAGAGAAGCTCGACGCGCTGACTCCGTTCTATCCGGACCGGATGGCACAGCGGATTCTGGGAATGGGAGACGTCGTCTCTTTTGTCGAGAAGGCGCAGGAGCAGTTCGACGACAAGCAGGCCGAGCGGCTTCGGAAGAAGATCCAGTCCGAGAGCTTCAACCTGGAGGACTTTTACGATCAGCTGCAGCGCATCAAAAAGATGGGCTCGCTGACCGACCTCGTAGGGATGATCCCGGGGGTCGGGCGGCACGTCAAGGACATGGACATGGATGAAGACGCGCTGAAGCACGTCGAAGCGATCATCCAGTCGATGACGGTCGAGGAACGCTTGCGGCCCGAGGTCATTAACGGGAGCAGGCGGCGGCGGATTGCCCGCGGCGCCGGCGTGGAAGTGAGCGATGTAAACCAGTTGATTCGCCAGTTCCGCGAGATGCGAAAGATGATGAAGACGATGACGAAGCTGCTCGGGAAGGGCCGGGCCCCGGACCTGAGTGCGCTCGTGGGCGGACAAAACTGAGAACCGAAACAAACAGAACAGGAACGAACAGCAGTGGCAGTTAAACTCAGATTGCGCCGCATGGGCCGAAAGAAGAAGCCCATCTACGGCGTGGTGGCGGCAGACTCCAGATTTCCGCGCGACGGGCGCTTCATAGAAGACCTGGGCCGATACAACCCGCTGGCCGAGCCGGCCACGGTCTCGCTGAAGAGGGATCGAATCATGTACTGGCTGGACCAGGGGGCGCAGCCGTCCGACACCGTCCGCTCCATCCTGAGCAAGGAGGGTGTCATGTTGGAGCACTTCATGACCAAGCGCGGCAAGACCGACGGAGAGATCGAGGTCGCGGTCACGGAGCACCGACAGCGGCGGGAGGAGAAGCAGGCGGCTACGAAGAAAACGACGGCCAAGGAGCGTCGAGCGGCCGCTCTGGTGGCCGAGGCGGCGCTCGCCACCGAGAGAGAGGCCGAGATGGCCAAGGCGAGAGCCGAGGCGGAAGCCAAGGCCAAGGCGGAGGCCGAAGAAGCGAAGCGAAAGGTCGCGGAAGAGGTTGAGGAGCAGCGAAAAGCCGCGGCCGAGACCGCGAAAGCGCAGCAGGCCGAGAAGAACGTGGCGCAGGCCGAAGAGGACGCTGCGCTGGCTGAGCCAACGGCGGAGGAGGCCACGGAGGTTGAAGCCGAAACGGTGCCCGCGGCGGACGCCGCCGAAGAGGCCGCTGCGGAAGTAGCTGAGACTCCGGCCGAAGAGAGCCCGGCTGAGGAAAGCCCTGCCGAGGAAAAGGCCGCGGTGGCCGAGGCGGAGCCGGCTGCGGAAGAAAAGCCCGAAGCCAAAGAAGCCGAAGAAGCCGAAGAAACCGCCGAAGAGCCGAAGGCAGAGAAGAAGTAAGGCATAGGGAAGAATCAACGCCCACTTACCGTCGCGCCGTGATTCTTCGGTGCGACCTCCACTGTGAAACTTGTCGAGGCAGGCCGGGTGATCGGGCCGCATGGCGTGGGCGGTCACGTCAAAGTGCTGGCGGCCGTAGACTTCGAGATTCTCGAGGACGTCTCTCTGTGGCGCGTGGGCTTTTCGCCAGCGTCCGTGGTGGCTCGCCGAATAGGGGACTGCCGGCGTCACGTGTCCGGTCGCGGCACGTCGCTCATTGTGCAGCTCGAAGGGGTCTCGACGAGAACGGAAGCCGAACTGCTGAAGGGATCGCTCGTGTTCATTTCGTCCGAGGACCTCGAGCGTGTGGCGGGTGACCCCGACCTGGAGGAGGAGAACGACGTTACCGGCTTCGGAGTCGTCGAAGAGAGCGGGGAGGCCGTGGGCGAGGTCCTTGAAATTCTGCCCATGCCCGCGCAGGACGTTCTTGTGGTGAAGCTGCCCGACGGCCGACAAGCCATGATCCCTGTGGTGCCCGAGATTGTACTGTCCGTGGACGCGGAACGACGACGGCTGACGGTCAGCCTGCCCGAAGGCCTGATAGACTGAACGATGCGCATCGACCTCATTACGGCCCTGCCCGAGCTCGTCCGCAGCCCTCTCGAGAACAGCATCGTGGGGCGCGCGGCGGACGGGGGGTCGGTTGATATCCGGGTGGTGGACCTTCGCGAGTACGCGACAGGACGTCACCGACAGGTCGACGACTATCCGTACGGCGGCGGAGCGGGAATGGTGCTGAAGCCCGAGCCGCTGTCGGCAGCTCTGACCGCTCTCGAGGCAGATGAGGCCGGCCCGTGCGAAGTGGTCTTTCTGACGCCTGACGGCGAGCCTTTGGACCAGGCCATGGCCAACCAGCTCTCGCTGGTGGAACACCTGATTCTCATCGCGGGCCACTACAAGGGGATCGACCAGCGCATTCGGGATCGGTACGTAACGCGGGAGGTGTCGATCGGGGACTACGTGCTCAGCGGCGGCGAGCTGCCGGCACTCGTGCTCATCGACGCCGTGGTGAGGCTCCTGCCCGGCGCTCTGGGCGATGCGAGCTCGGCGATGACGGATTCCTTCCAGGACGGCCTTCTGGACGCGCCCGTCTATACCCGTCCGGCGGAGTTCGACGGGATGGCCGTCCCGGCCGTGCTCCTCTCCGGCGACCACCGCGCCATCGAGGCGTGGCGAGAGCAGCAGCGAATCGAAAAAACAAAGAAACGCCGGCCAGATCTGTTTCAGGAAGACACCTAGGCCGTATCTTTATAAATCTGTAGCTCCGCGGCAATCCGCCTTCGGATTCGCAACGGAGTAGACCCTTAATCTCTGAACGACTGCTGTCAGAGGCCGACCATGGCGACCGATTTAGTCAAGCTGATCGAGGCGACGCAGCTTCGCGACGACATCCCGGAGTTCGAACCCGGAGACACCGTGAACGTGCACGTGCGGGTCGTCGAGGGTGATAAGGAGAGGATCCAGCAGTTCCAGGGAACGGTCATCGCCCGCAAGGGAGAAGGGTCGAGGGAGACGTTTACGGTCCGGAAGATCTCCAACAGCGTGGGCGTGGAGCGCGTCTTCCCGGTTCACTCGCCGAAGCTGGCGCAGATCGAGGTCATCCGTCGCGGACACGTCCGGCGGGCAAAGCTCTACTACCTGAGGGAGCTGCGAGGCAAAGCGACGAGGATCCGCGAGAAGCGATTCGATTCCAAATAGCTTCCATTCCTCGTTTTCTGCACCTTTTCGAAGCCGTCGCCGTTCAATCGGATCGACGGCTTTTTTGTCGCCCGGGGACATGAACAGGCAATCCACGTGACACTGCAACTCGCGATCTGGGACTCGCCCGCCGCGGACTTTCTGGTGGCCGGGCTCGCCGGCTCCGACCTCGGCATCGAGCTGGTCACCGCGGCGCCGTCGGAGACCCTGCAGCTGCTTGTCTCGGGCCAGGTCGACGTCGCGCTCGTGCCCACGCTCGACGTGATCCGCGTCGCGGAGGGCGTGGAGGTCCTGCCGGCCGTGGCCCTGTCGACGTGGCACTATCCGTACGCAAGAATCCACCTTCCCGACGGTCTCGTCGATTCGCCCGAAAGCATCGCCTGCGAAACGGAGAACGGACAGGAGGCGCTCGTAGCCAGAGTGGTCCTTCGGGAACACTACGCGATGAAACCCGACTTTGACGGCGTAGATGCCGACGAGCTGGCGGGCCGAGGCGGTGCGCGGCTCCTCGTCGGGCGAAACGTGCCTTCGATGGAGCTCAAGGGCACGGCACTCGATCTCGGGGAAGAGTGGTTCGAAATGGCGAACTACCCGATGGTCTGGGGCGTCTTCGTCATGCGCACGGGTGAGGCCGATCAGGACGTAGCCGACAGGCTCCGACTCATGGTGGAACGCAGCGAAGCCCTGCGACCGCAGTGGGTTGAGTCAAAAGACCAGGCCGAAAACATCAGGAGGTTCTTCGCCGACGATGTGAGGCTCAGGTTCGACGACCTCGCTGTCGCCAGCATCACGGAACTGATAGACCACGCCTTCTATCACGACCTCACCGACGAGATCAGGGACTTTCCGATTGCGCGCCTCGATCCCGACGACGTCGACGAGGGCGAGGAAGAACCTTTCCTGTAATCCGCTGACCCCTGTGGCCGAGAAGGAAAAAGACGAACGCAAGGTCGTCACGCGAAACAGGAAGGCCTTCCACGATTACCGGATCGAGGATCGGTTCGAAGCGGGTGTGGTCCTCGTCGGCACCGAGGTCAAGTCGCTCCGGGAAGGCAAGGCGAACCTCCAGGACTCGTATTGCAAGATTGAGAAGGGGGAGGTGATAATGATGAACTGCCGGATCTCTCCCTACTCGCAGGCCTCCCATTTCAACCACGACCCGAATCGCCCGAAGAAACTGCTGCTTCACCGACGGGAGATTAGAAAGCTAGATCGTGCCGTGACGCAGAAAGGGTACACGATCGTGCCGCTGCAGATCTACTTCCTCCACGGGCTGGCGAAGGTGGAGATAGGGCTCGCGCGGGGCAAGCGGCAGTATGACAAGCGCGTCGACATTGCGGAGAGGGAGTCCAAGCGGCGACTGGAACGCCTGCGTCGCGATCGGTAGCGTCGCGGCCACCGGTGTCGTCCATACAGCGCGCTCAACAGCCGGTTCGCGCCCAACATCCAACAAACCGGTCGGAGAGCCCTGCAGCGCCGGAGGTTCGTTGTGAAATTAGGTCGTTGCAGCCTGTTGAGTGCGCGGTAATCGGATTGATGGTACTACGCCTGCAGATACTTACCGCCGTCGTCTGCGCCCTTCCGCTGGTTGCGGTGGCGCAGAGTGCGGACGCGCTGTTCGAGCGGGCCTCCGACGATTTTGACGCGGGGCGATTTGCCGAGGCGCGGGAGGCCCTCGAAAAGGCCGTGTCCCTGACGCCCGATCATGCCCAAGCCTATCATCTGCTGGCGCGGATCTGCCTGGAGATCGAACCCCGCGATCCCGACAGGGCCCGCTGGGCGAATGACCGGGCGCTCAAGCTGGAGCCGGAAAACGTGGAGTACCTGTCGCTTCGACTCTCGCGGCTCCGCGCCTTCCGTTCGCCATTGCTGCCGGCGTTCCAGACCGCCAGAAGGCAGGACCTGGCGGAGGACATACTCGCCCTCGACCCGCAGAACGACCTCGCGCATCTGGTGCTCGGCGAGATCGCGTTCAGGGACTATCTCGACGCCCGAGCATCCGTGAGCTTCCCGGACCTCGAAAGGTTGGATGTTCCGGTGCCGCGTGAAGACTTTTACAATGCAGCCTACCTCCTGAACCCGGTGCTGGTGCCGGATGCCGATGCGGCGGCCGTGGAGTTCCGGACGTCGAAGCGTTACGCTGCCGCCGATGTGCCGTATGTCA
>JBFGEP010000111.1:0-5395 GCA_041580055.1 Rhodothermales bacterium
AACGATGGGCGCGACGATGCTGAACGCCGGATCGCCCTCCTCCGGTGTCGAATCGAGGACGCGCGGTGGTTGATTGGACGTCAGCTGAACGTCGAAGAAGGTGAAAAAGGTGTCCGTCATCGTGACGGTGTACGTGTCCGTGTCGTATCCGTCTGCCGACACGGTCATCGTGTGCGAGCCTGGGCCGACTCCTTCCAGATAGTAGAAGCCGTTGCGCAGTTGATCGGGATCGTTGCTGTAGAAACGAAAAAGTGAATCGTACGTGTCGGTCGTGTATTCCTGCCCGGCGGCGGAGACCGTCGCTCCGTTGATGAGCTCTCCTGTCTCGAGGTCTGTGACGTAACCGGTGACGATGCTGGCTGGAGGCCGGGGAATGCTCCAGAAATCCAGGATGGACCAGAAGAACGTCTGCGCCTCCAGCCGCTTCCAGTCCTCGTTCATGTTTCGCTGGTTCTGAGCGGGATTGGTGTGAAACCCGGACTCGCTCAACTCCGAGGGCATGGAAGTGCGCCTGTTGACGGACAGATACGGTCCGCCGCTCGAGCAGGCGTCGGGAATAAACGACCGATAGAAACTGCAGTCGCCCCATGATCCGCGCGTGTTGGTTCGCATGCCGCGGGTCAGATTGTCAACCATGGGGTCGCTCATCTCGCTGCCGCCGGGTGGCGACTTCTCGACACCGCTGAGCAGCTGTCCCCAAAGAAGCAGCGTGCTGTTCGCCGACTGGGACGAGGACGCGTCGCTGTGGATGGAATGAAACCAGTCTGCACCGAGTGTATTGGCGAGGTCGGACCGCTGGCTCAACCCGACAATCTGGAGGTCGTTGGTCCGCGACATGTAGACCGTATCGATGTCCGTCTGCGTGAGCAGCATGTCACGCAGGGCCAGTCCGACGCGCAGGTTCTTCTCCGCCTCCGAGTAGTTGTAGATACCCATGTTCTCGGTCGCGCTGTGGCCGGGGTCGAGGAAGATGTTCCATCCCTGGAGCCCGGTGACCTGGGCAGCAGCGCCGCCACCGGCGAAGCAGGTAAGAACGATCGCAAGGATGGATCGGACAGGAGTCATCTGGCAGAGACGGATATGGTGTAGATGCTCCTGCCATCGTCATAGGCGATTCGCGAGCCGTCCGGGGACCACGAGGGGTTCATTTCGAGCGAACCGCGGGTGTCGGTCAGTCGGACGGTCGTCGAGCCGTCGGCTGTCGTCGCGAACAGATCCGATGCCGTCAAGACGTGGCCGTCATCCTCCGTTCGCATGAACGCGATCCACTGGCTGTCGGGCGACCACTGGGGCCGGTGGCCCGGGCCGAGATCGACGAAGTGCGAGCCGTCCGTCGCAGTAACGTAAAGATTGCCGCCGACGACCTCGAACGCGGCAAGCCGCCCGTCAGGTGAGGTGACAAGATTGATTACATCGCCGTCGGGCGCGTTTGAAACGACCGACTGCCATCGGCGGGCGGGCTGGCCCAAAACGAATCGTGTGCCGCGAGCCAGCAACACGGGCTCTTCGGCGACTGTTTTGCCGGCGGACGGGTCCGCTGCAATTACGTCGAGTGTCTGCCGGCGCGAAAGCAGCACGTGGCCGCCGTCAGCCGTCCACGCCGGCAGCGACGGCATGTCCCGGCGATACTCCGTCAGGAGTCGTTGACGACCGTCGACGACCTCGAAAAGCTTCAGAGCATCGAACCTCCGAAACCCCTCATACCTGGCGACGCGTGCGACGATCGCCGAGCCATCGGGGGACCATGCAAACCCGAAGCCCGCCGAGCGCTCGTCCGTCACCTGCTCTGGATTCTGCCCGTCGGAATCCGAGATCCACAGGCCCCGGTAGGCCTCCGTCGTGAAGGCGATCCTCCTCCCGTCCGGGGACCAGCGGGGTTGCACGAAAACCTCTGCTCGACCCTCTACGAGCAGCTCAGGTCCACCGGTGACCACCAGGCTCGGTTGAGCAAGGGCGGTGTGCAAGACGGCGTACGCGCCCGCGCCGATCAGAAACAAGCCCCGAGACAGAAATGCTCTCAACAGATCCTCATCACCTTATTTTCAGTTGGGCAACGTCTGTTGGGATGGCAAGATCCGGAAGCGCCGGGATTGCCACGCCGGCTGAAGCCGGCTCGCAATGACGGAGGTGTCTATCGGTGCGTCATCACGAGCTCACGCAGTGAGCGTGGTGATCCGGGCGGTCGGGAACCTCACCCCTCGACGAGCTCGGGGTGGCTCTGGCGAAAGGTGAGCCGGCTCACAATGACGGGGTTTCCTACCTCACACCCCCACTCACCCTTCATCCGGCGGCGGAGGCGGAGGGGGCGGCGGCATGTCGGAAACGAGAGAATCGCTCATGGGCGGTGGCGGAACGCCCTGGCGCATACGATGCCGCCGATCCCACCTGGGCCGTCGATGCGTCGAGTCATCGATCATCATCGGCGGCAGCCCGGGCCGGAAGGGCCCGCGACGGCGCCGGAGACGCATCCTCTCGTCCAGACGCTTCATCTGATCCTCCGAGAGAACGTTGCCCAGCTCGGCCTTGACCGAGTCGTTGAGCGCCGCCATACGCCTCCGCGACTCCCTCATGATGGCGACGGCCTTCGGCGCGGCGTCGTCCAGAACCGCACGAATCGCCTCGCGCTGCTCTTCACTGGTTGGCTCGATGGCGCGTTCGATGCGTTCCCCGAACCCGAGCGGCGTCGCAAAATGGCCGATGCGATCGAGCCGCTGGCGCACGAAGTAGCCGTTGAGCAACGCGCCAAGCACAAGGCCGATCACGAGCGTCGCCAGTAGTAAAAGTGTCGATTTGGTACGCGGAGACATCATCGGTCTGTCGTTGTAAAGCTCCCGGGTCACACTAGATTCCCTGCAGATAAAAGAGGTTCTCCAGGTCCGCTGTCGGCAATCCGAAAACGGCCTCGATGGTATTCGCGCTCAGCTCGGACTCTCTCGCGTCGAGCGCACTATACGCGCCGAGACCAATCACGACGAGCAGGCTCGCGGCGGCCAACCTGAGGAATACCCATTGCAGCGAATCGTAAAAGGCGGTCCGTCCGTTCGAGGCCGTCGACATCAGCTTCTTGAGCACGCGCTCGCTGAAGTACGGTGCGAACGAGTCGGCCACACCCTCGCGCAGGAGGCCGGTCAAACGGCGCACGCTTTCGTACTGCGCCGCGATCGAGCGGTCCGATTCAATCGCCTTGCGGACGCTGCTCGCCTCGTCTTCTGACAGCTCCCCCCGGAGCAGTCTTACCAGCGTATCTCTATCGATTGTCATGGCATCCTCCGCAGAGGCTTGTGTAGCAACACGTCATATTCCTCCTGATGAAGCGGCCGGATCTCCCATGACCGGCGCGAGCACCTTCTCCAGTTTTTCCAGCGCTCTCGACAGGCGCGACATCACCGTTCCCTCAGGCACGTTCAGCAGCTGCGCCGTCTCCTTTGTCGAGTACTCTTGCAGCATCCGCAGCACTACCACCGCGCGATGCTCCTCGCCAAGCGTCTGCAGCGCCTCTTGTATAAGCCGGTCTCGCTCCCTGTCGTCGAGACTGGCCGACAGGTCCGCCGAGTCGTCCGCAAAATCTTCCTGCTCCGATTCCTTGTACGCGAATCGGCCCGTCAGGCTCTTCCGCCTTCGTATGGCCTTAAGCGACTGGTTGATCGCTATTCGAGTCAGGTAGGTGCCGACCGACGAGTCGCCACGGAAGCGATCGAGCGCTCCATGGAAACGGATGAACGTCTCCTGTCCGACGTCTTCCGCATCGGGTCCCCTACCCAGCATTCCTATGACTGTCGCAGCAACCAAGCCCTCGTACCTGTCTACGAGAATCCTGAACGCATCGCCGTCGCCCTCGCGAGCGCGGCTGATGAGCTGTTCGTCGGACGTCGTGTCGGACCTGACCATTCGCTAGATGTTCGGCACGTCGTCCGGCTGGTCGGCTCCCTCGCTCGTGCGGGGAACTGGGCCGCGTCCCGATTCTCCGTTATCCGTGCCGATTAGATCCACCCGGGATACGCTTCATTCCGTCTGTCGAACGGTTCGGCCGTCCGCGCGAACCGTCCGGGACCCCGGGTGCCGTTCGATGGAATGGAAGTTGGCGCGTCCGGATCAAACAACCAAACAACGCGGCACCTACCCGAAATGATTGACGTGAGGACAAAAAGATGAAAAGGAAGATGACATTTGGCGCCGTCGCGACCACCCTGCTCCTGATCGGTTCGATCGGCACGTCAGCCTGCGATTCGGCATCCGTGGAGTCGGAGACCTCGGCCGATCTTGAGAACTCCACCGACGAGCTTACGAGTATTCTCGTCTCGGACCTCGGGCTGACAACCTCCGAGCAGGCCCAGTTCGTATCGCTCCTAGCAAGCTACGGCGACGGGGCGCGAGGGGAGCCCGGCTTTCGCTGGCGACTGGCCGCCGACCTGCAGGACCAGCTCACGGACGAGCAGAAGCAGCGGCTCTTCGACAAGGCCGCAGCCCAGAGTCCTGGTCATGGCTTTCGCAGGGGCCAGGGCGGAGCGTTCCAGCCCGGCACCCAGTGGCAAGGACCCCGGCAGCATGGATTTCGGGGCGCCGGAGAGCTCGAGTCCATCCTGACGGAGGAGCAGATAGAGCAGGTTGAGGCCATCCGAGAGTCAGCGCGAGGAGAGCTGGAGTCCATCCGGGCCGCCGTGCAGGCGGGTGAGATGACGCCCGACGAGGCGCGCGAACAGGTGGATGCGATCCGCGAGTCCGTGCGCACACAGATAGAGGCCCTGTTGACCGACGAGCAGAAAGCCGAGCTCGAGGCTCTGCGCCAGGAGCGGCAGGCCGAGCGCGAGCAACGGCAGGAGGAGGCGAAGACCGTGAGGGACGAGGTTCTGGGGCTATCGAGTGAGGAGGCTGCCGCTTTCGATGCCATCGTCGACGGCATCCGAACGAGCGCACAGGAACTCCGCGAGCAGGTCCGAAACCAGGAGCTGACGCGCGAGGAGGCGCACTCGGCCATGACATCACTGCGTGAGGACAAGTACGCCCAGCTGTCGAGCATCCTTGACGAGACGCAGCTCGAGATCGTCAAGATCCGCGACGCCATCGGCATGCGGATGAGGCACCATGGGGTACGCGGCCCGCACTCCAACGGCGGACCCTCCGGCGGTATGAATGGCGGTCCTTTTGGGAGTGGCTTCGGTTTCGGCAGCCGCGGCTGAGGCCGGTCAGTACTCCCGAGACGGGGGCTCCCTCCACCAGGAGGGGGCCCTTTCCTTTGCTGCAAAATTCGACGAATTTGGCTGATGGAACGCTCCGGCCCGCAAGAGTGTCGTATACTTCGCGGCGTCTTGCCCGGGTGGCGGAAGTGGTAGACGCGCCGTCTTGAGGGGGCGGTGCCCGCAAGGGCGTGCTGGTTCGATTCCAGTCCCGGGCACTT
>JBFGEP010000112.1:0-5369 GCA_041580055.1 Rhodothermales bacterium
AGAACCCAGATCGAGCGGTTCCTGGACTTCGAATCCGGCGACAACTCGGCCCTCCTGGTGAACAACGCCGACTGGCTTTCCGAGATCTCGCTCGTCGACTTTCTACGTGATACCGGAAAGTACTTCACGGTCAACTACATGATGGCCAAGGAGTCCGTCAGGCGGCGGCTCGATTCCGAGGACGGTCTCTCTTTCACGGAGTTCTCCTACATGCTCCTGCAGGCGTACGATTTTCTCGTCCTCTATGATCGATACGGCTGCAAGATGCAGATGGGTGGCAGCGATCAGTGGGGCAACATTCTGGCCGGCGCAGACCTTGTTCGGCGGCTCAGAGCGGACCGCGTGCACGGCATCGTGTTTCCTCTGGTCACGACGGCCGGCGGCACCAAGTTCGGGAAGACGGAAGAGGGCACTGTCTGGCTGGACGCCGGGCGGACGTCACCGTACAAGTTCTACCAGTTTTGGCTCAATACCGACGATCGCGACGTACCCTCGTACCTGCGGTACTTCACGTGGCTGGACGAAGACACAATCGAGGAGATCGAAGAGGAGCTGCGTGAGAATCCGGGCAAGCGAGCGGGGCAGAAGACGCTGGCGGAAGAGGTCACGCGAATCGTTCACGGCGATGACGAGCTTGCACGGGCGCAGGCCGCTTCGAGGGTGCTGTTCGGCGGTGACGTGTCCGCGATGACGGCGGAAGAGCTGTTGGAAGTCTTCGAGGATGTTCCGTCGTCGGAAATGGACAGGTCGGCGTTCGACGAGGACGGAGTCGATATCGTCGAGCTCGTCTCCGACGCGGGGCTGGTGGGCTCGAGGGGTGAGGCACGTCGGTTGATTCGCGGGGGTGGCATCAGCGTCAACAACCACCGCGTGGGCGACGAGAAGCACCGGGTGGTCATCGGCGACGCGATCGAAAACCGCGTGCTGGTGCTTCGCCGCGGTCAGAAATCGTATCGATTAGTCAGAATCATTTAGTCGCAGCTGCCACAGGCGAGCAGTCCGGGGAGGGACGCCAGATGGTCGTCGTAATGGAGGTCGGTGCTGACGAATCCCAGGTGGAGGCTGTCGTCCAGAGCCTCAGGACCTTTGGGTTCGACGTTCATCGTTCGAAGGGCGTCAACCAGACCGTGCTGGGTGCGATCGGTGTGCAGCAGGGCTTCGACACGCGCCGCGTTGAAATCCTGGACGGTGTAGCGGCGGTGTATCGGGTGACCGAGCCGTATAAGTTCGCCAGCCGCGCGTGGAAGAAAGAGGACACGACCATCGACGTTGCCGGGATTCCGATAGGAGGACGCGAGATCGTCGTGATGGCCGGGCCCTGCTCAGTGGAGAGCGAACAGCAGATCCACGAGGCCGCCAGGGCGGTGGCGGGAGCAGGGGCCACGTTCCTCCGTGGCGGCGCCTTCAAGCCGCGCTCCTCCCCGTACTCCTTTCAGGGTCTGGGGCTGGAGGGTCTCAGGATGTTGCGCAGCGCCGCCGACGGCTCGGACCTTCGCGTGATCACCGAGGTGATGGAAGCCAGCCAGATAGAGGCGGTGGCTCCCCTCGCAGATGTTGTCCAGGTCGGCGCGCGGAACATGCAGAACTTCGCGCTCCTCAAGGAGCTGGGCGGCATCGACCGGCCCGTCTTTCTGAAGCGTGGCCTGTCCGCGACGATAGAGGAGCTGCTGATGAGCGCGGAGTACGTGATTTCTCATGGCAATCCGAACGTGATCCTGTGTGAGCGCGGCATCCGGACGTTCGAGACTTCGACGCGCAACACGCTCGACCTGTCTGCCGTGCCCGTCGTGAAGGCGAAGAGCCACCTGCCGATCTTCGTCGATCCGAGCCACGGTACGGGCCTTCGCAACAAGGTGACTCCGATGTCGAGGGCGGCCGTGGCGGCCGGCGCCGACGGCCTCATGGTCGAGGTGCATCCGGATCCGCCTTCGGCGCTCAGCGACGGGCCGCAGTCTCTGTTTGTCGATCAGTTCCGCGACCTGATGGAGCAAATCGCGGCGATTGCCGAGGTTATCGGGCGTAGCGTGGCTACGAAAGCTATCATGGCATAGAATCTGCTTTGGAATGCCCGCCCGGACTTAGGCTGTTGCGCCGCAGTCCGATTCCTTGAGTAGGCAGTAGTATTCGTTCTCAGTGCAATATGTGTGGAATCGTAGGATATATCGGGGAAAAACGTGCCGCCGGCATCCTCGTGGCTGGGCTCAAGCGGCTCGAATACCGGGGTTACGACTCAGCCGGCGTTGCGATCGTCGACGGTGACCTCTCGGTGCTCAAGAAGGAGGGCAAGGTGGACGTGCTCCATCAGATGGTTACTCAGAAGAACCCCCCGGGAACCCTCGGTATCGGGCACACGCGTTGGGCGACACACGGCGCGCCCAACGACGTAAACGCGCATCCGCATATCAGCAAGTCCGGTGATTTCGCGCTCGTCCACAACGGCATCATCGAGAACTATGACTCCATCCGTGAGCGACTCATTGACCGCGGGTACAAGTTCGCGAGCGACACCGACACGGAGGTTCTGGCCAACCTGATCGATGCGGTCCGCGATGCCACGGGACTGCCGCTCGAGGAGGCGGTGCCTCAGGCGCTGACCCAGGTCGTCGGGACGTACGGCATCGCGATCGTGAGCAGGGATGACCCGGACATGCTGATCGCAGCGCGCAAGGGCAGCCCGCTGATACTGGGTGTCGGCGAAGGGGAGTATTTTCTGGGTTCCGACGCCGCGCCGCTGATCGAGCACACGCGGAAGGTGGTGTACCTGAACGACGGCGAGATGGTCGTCATCCGGCGGAAGGGCTTTGAGGTTCGAACCGTCGACAACGTACCGTTGGAGAAGGAAGTACACGAGCTCGAGTGGGACCTCCAGCAGATCGAGAAGCAGGGTTACGACCACTTCATGCTCAAGGAGATCATGGAGCAGCCGGACGCCCTGGAGGACTGCCTGCGGGGCCGAGTTCGGCTGCCGGAGAACGTGATACGGCTAGGCGGCCTGATCGAGGTGTTCGACCAGCTCTGCAATGCGGATCGCATCATCATCGTCGCGTGCGGCACGTCGTGGCATGCGGGGCTGGTGGGAGAGTATTTGATCGAGCAGTTCGCTCGGATTCCGGTGGAGGTCGAGTACGCCAGCGAGTTTCGATATCGAAACCCGATCCTTCGGGAGGGCGACGTCGTGATTTCGATCTCGCAGAGCGGTGAGACCGCGGACACGCTGGCGGCCATCCGCGAGGCGCAGAAGCAAGGCGTGCTGGCGGTCGGCATCACCAACGCTGTCGGCAGCACCATTGCGCGAGAGACTGACGCGGGCGTGTATCTGCACGTGGGGCCGGAGATTGGAGTCGCTTCGACCAAGGCGTTCAGCGCGCAGGTGATGGTGCTCACGATGATTGCGCTCAAGCTGGCCAAGAGCCGGGAGATGATCGAGGATGAGGAGCTCTCAAAATGTCTGCGCGCTTTGATCGCAATACCGGACAAGATTCGGGAGATCCTCAAGCAGGCCCCGATGATCGAGATCATCTCGCAGGTCTATCGATACGCGTCCAACTTCCTGTATCTGGGCAGAGGCTACAACTTCCCGGTAGCTCTCGAGGGCGCTCTAAAGCTCAAGGAGATTTCTTACATCCACGCGGAAGGTTACCCGGCCGCGGAGATGAAGCACGGCCCCATCGCTCTGATCGACCAGTTCATGCCCGTCGTGTTCATCGCCATGAGTGACAGCACGTACAGCAAGGTGGTTTCGAACATCGAGGAGGTAGTCGCACGCCAGGGCTCCGTAATCGCGATCACGGATAGCGGCGAGTCGATAGAGCGCCTGTGCGAGTACCTCATTCGAATTCCGCAGACCGAGGAGTTTCTCACGCCCCTGCTGACGGTCGTTCCGCTGCAGCTTCTTTCCTACTATGTGGCCGTCATGCGGGGCTGCCACGTCGACCAGCCGAGAAACCTGGCCAAGAGCGTCACGGTGGAGTAGCCCACCGGGAAGCCGATTCACCGGTGGCGCGTACAACGGCAGTTCACTGTGGGGTGCAACTGTCATGATCAGCCCAGCGTCACTCGAGCGCATCAAGCAGCGCTATCAGGAGTTAACGGACCTCATGTCCAGGCCCGAGGTGGCGACGAATGTCCGGCAGATGGCCGAGCTTGGGCGCGAGCACGTCGAGCTCAAGAAGATCGTAGCGTCCATCGCCCGCTACGAGTCCATGCTGAAGGAGCGGGAGCAGCTCGAGGAGATGCTTCAGAATGAGGAGGACGACGAGCTCAGGGACCTGGCACGGGAAGACTACGACCGTATCGAGGACGACCTGCCGGACGTTGAGCGCCAGCTGGCCCTGATGCTGGTGCCTCGTGATCCGGAGGACTCCAAGAACGCGATCATCGAGATTCGTGCCGGTACCGGCGGGGACGAGGCAGCCCTGTTTGCGGGCGACCTCTTCCGGCTGTACAGCCGGTACGCGGAGGAGAATGGTTGGAAGCTCGACGTGATGAACTCGTCCGAGGGCACGCAGGGCGGGTTCAAGGAGATCATATTCGGGTTGAGGGGTGCGGACGCATTCGGCAAGATGAAGTACGAGTCAGGAGTTCACCGGGTGCAGCGGGTTCCGGCGACGGAGTCGAGCGGCAGGATCCACACGTCGGCCGCCACGGTTGCCGTTCTTCCCGAGGCCGAGGAAGTCGACATCAAGATCGATCCCCACGATCTGAAGATCGACGTCTATCGCTCGAGCGGTCCCGGAGGCCAGAGCGTGAACACGACCGATTCGGCGGTCCGGATTACGCACATCCCGACCGGCGAGGTCGTGACGTGTCAGGACGAAAAAAGCCAACACAAGAACAAGGACAAGGCACTCCGCGTCCTTCGGTCGCGACTGTACGAGCTCGAGCGGGAGAAGCGGGACTCGGAGCGAAGTGAGGCGCGCCGGTCCATGGTGGGCAGCGGTGACCGGTCCGCGAAGATTCGCACGTACAACTGGCCGCAGGGTCGTGTCACCGACCACCGGTTGGAGGGTGAGGCCAAGAACCACCCGCTCGAACGTGTCATCGAGGGAGACCTCGACGACATCATAAACGCGCTCAGGACGGCCGAAAACGCAGACAGGCTGGCCAATCTCGCCGGCTGAGGGGGTTGCGGGGCGTGTAAATTCCACGAATCCCTGCGTCAGTTAAGGTGTTTCGGGGCCTTTGCCGTACTTTTGGCACCCTTAGTCCCTGCTCCCGGGCCCGGCGCCGGGGGCTTTGCATTGTGTACTATCCGGAGGGAGTATGGCTGCAAATCTGAACACGTACGAGTTTACGTACATCGTAAACGCGGTTCTGAGCGACGAGCAAATCAAGGACACCGTCGCGCGCGTTTCTGGCTTCATCACCGA
>JBFGEP010000113.1:0-5107 GCA_041580055.1 Rhodothermales bacterium
AGATACGGAACGAGGCCCATCACATGCAAATTGGGCGGTACGCCGACCGATATCAAATCGATATTATTCTCATTATGCATCGTTACTGAACGATCGTTCCTGTAGCGCTACAGGCTGTCTCTGAGCCTGAAAAGCGCGCTGCGGGCTCTCAGCCGCACCGCAGGACAATCGCCGGCCGTTTGGCACGTCCGTTGCCGATCGTCATCCCGAATCGCGCACTTTCTCTCATCGGACTCCGTCGATGCCGCAAACACTGGGTGCATTTCTGGCCGTCATGGCCGTGATGGCGTTCTCGCTGAACTATTACCAGGCCTCAATCCGGTCGCAGCAGGCCGCGATCAACAGCGAGATGGAGGTGATGGCCAACGCCATCGGGTCCGAAGTCATGAACTTCATCGCGTCGAAACCCTTCGACGCTCGCACCGCCGACGACACCGTCACCCGCAACAACCGCAACACCGGCCTGCTCACCGCGAGCTCGAACTTCGGATCGTGCGTCGTTTTCGAGAACTGCAACGACATCGACGACTTCCACACGATTCCGGGGCTCAAGAGAACTTTCGAGATTGAGCCCGGCAAGGAGATCGAGTTCGACGTGGCGGTCGACGTCCAGTACGTCGACGACGCCGGCGCTCCGTCGGCCTCACCGACCTGGGTGAAGCAGGTCACCGTCTTCGTCTCTAATCCGGAGACGGTCAATGGCGTGCCCCTTCTCACGCATTCGCTTCGCCTTAAGCGGCAGTTCTCGCCCCAGTGGTAGATCTACAAACCGACAGAGAGCCGACCGGACATGCATCTCATCTTTGACAAGCTCACTGCAACCATCGTCGGCGGGATCGTCGTGCTGATGCTTTTCACGATCCAGTCGCGAATTCAGAGCAACACGGTCGAGAGCACCATCATGTACGGCGCGAAGAAGCAGACGCTGAACTTCGCCGAGATCCTCGAGCGGGACCTGTCGAATGCAGGCTACCTGACCGTGCCGGGTGACGAAGGAATCCTGAGTCACACCAACGCGGTGGTCGGAACCAGGGTGCAGACCATGATGCTCGAGTTCTGGGGCTCCGACGAGGCCGGCGCGCGCACCCGGATCCGGTACCGCCTCGAGCCTTCCTTCACCGCCCACATCGACGGCACGGAGACGCAGCTCTATCGGCTTACGCGCGAAGAGAACAAGGCCGGCGTCTGGACCCCTAACGGAGCGAGCATGTCCACGCTCTCGTCGTTCCGGGTCGACCTCCTCGACAGCGGCAACAACGGGGTCGTGAATCGAATCGACGCGCGGAAGCTCCGCGTCCGGTTTGAGAACGCCGTGGTGAGCCAGCGGATGGCAGAGAGAGACGGAACGGACCGCGGCCTCTATCTCAAGACGCTGAGATGGGGCATCACATTAAGTCCGCAGGGACTCAGAATGCAGGCCTACCAGGGCTAGCACCCGGAGATCAGCAGACAGTCAACCAACAGATACAGAACGATAAAATGGGACGAGGAACACTTCTTGTCGCGGTCGCCGGCCTTCTGGGCGCAGCGAGCGTGGCCTACATCGGCCTCCGCTCGCAGTTTGAGATGAATGACGAGCAGCATCGATACGAGCACCAGGTGGTCGCGCGGGACGTCGCGCTCTCGGGACTTGACCGAGGCCTGAGCGCCGTCAAGCTCGAGCTGATGGGTGTTGATCGCTCGTTTGGCGACCGCCCGGTTTCGGGTGGCATCTACGACGTGGCCATCTCGGAGAATCGCTACGGGGATCTGAACCTCACGTCGCGTGG
The DNA here is from genome assembly GCA_041580055.1 of Rhodothermales bacterium. GTDB lineage: Bacteria > Bacteroidota > Rhodothermia > Rhodothermales > JABDKH01 > JABDKH01. The sequence goes on from JBFGEP010000113.1 coordinate 1,770, forward strand.
CTCCGTGGGCGACACGCGCCACGAGATCGAGTCGAACGTCATCTTCGAGAGCCCCCTGCAGGCGGCGCTGGCCATTGCGGGCGAAGGGCTGAGGGTCGACTCGTCGGGTACGTACATGATCTCCGGAATGGACGCCCGCATGCCGAGCGTCAAGACCGGCGCAGGCTACCTGAGAGCCGTCAAGGGCGTGATGACGGATAACCCGGCGGCTTACAACGAGGTACGAAGCCGCATCACGGCCGAGAGCATGCAAGGCGACGGAGGCGACGGAAGCGTCTCACAGGGCGTGGACGTTTACGCGTACGAGAACGTCTTCGGACAGGCCATCAGCCGATCCGACAAGATCGTCCCCGCTCCCCCCTATTTCGGCTCCTTCGGCACCGCGAACGATCCTGCCGTGGTCCAGGTAAACGGCGATTTCGAGCCGACGGGTACGTTCAAAGGCCGGGGTATCCTGATCGTGCAGGACGGTGACTTCGTCGTGGGCAACGACTTCCTGTGGGAGGGCCTCGTGCTGATTCGCCGTTCGATGGCCGCCGATCTCAACGTCCAGATGAACGGCAACGCGGTCGTCTACGGAGGCATGGCCATCTTCGACGCACCGGGCGGAGCCTCGTCTGCGGCATGCGAAGACGTGCCGTTCACCATAACAGGCGTCGAGACCGTTCCGACCGTCCCCTTCCTGCTGAAGACGGAAGTTCTCGGGGCGGCGATCAGCTACGGCGGATCCTATGACATGCCTGTAACCTCCCGCGTACACAAGGGCGACAGCTCGGTTGATCCGTGGGGCACCTACAACGAGGCGCTGACGGGCAACGTGAATCGCGACGGCACCTTCTCTTACGAGCCGGCTGACGCGCTCCCGGGCGGAACGGGAATCACCGTCAGCGGAACGTCCTGGGTCAGAAACGACGGCGACGGTACGAGCAACGACCACTGGAACCCCTACATGGAGCAAAATTCCGAAACCGGCGGCTCGCAGCTCAAGGTCCTACGGAACGGAGACCCTGTACCTGACATCCAGGGATACCTCGACCAGGGCTCGGTAGCCGACTTTGTTTCGAACTTCATCGATCCGCTTTCGAACACGATCTCGCTGGAGCCCAACCAGTCGATCTACCTGTTCGAGCTCGGAACGTCCAACAGTGCCAGCGCCGCGTACGACTTTCAGGACCTTGTCGTGCTGGTCTCGATGCTGCGCTCGGATGTCGGATGTTCGTTCGGCGGCGGCACGGGCGCCGAGATCGCCTTCTCGATGACGGGATCGACGCAGATTCGCTACTCCGGCGAGGCGATCGCCAAGCTCGGCAGCAAGGTACCCGCCATCGAAAGTGAAATTAAGGTTGTGGTTGCGGCGCAGCGAGACGTGCTCGTGACACCCGAGGAGATTCCGGTTACCGCGGCAGCCGAGGTGCGCTAGGCGGTCTCTGACAGGATCTGCTGACAGGAGCCGCCGGCAGCCGTGAGGGGTGTCGGCGGTTTTCTTTGTACCCAAAAAGAAAGAGGCGAAGCGCTCAGGCTCCGCCTCCCGAAAAGCCACACATCATTCGGCCTTCCTCGGGGCACCGACGCCGAAACGCATCAATCATTTGGAACATTGGTGGCGGAAGTGCCCTACCCTAACTACCGTTCGGCGGCCGCGAAGTTAGAAAGTTTCACGGTGGCCTGCTACGTGTCCAGCCCTTGCTCGAGCCGGCTTCTGACGCCTGGCCACTCCTCCGCCAGTATGCTGTAATAGACCGTGTCACGGAGGCGGCCACCTTCGACTATTACGTGCTGTCGCAGCACGCCCTCTTCGACCGCACCGATTCCCTCGAGTGCGCGCCGAGACTGCTCGTTCAGTACGTCCGTCTTGAACTCGACACGGACACAATCGAGCGTCTCGAACGCGTGCCTGAGCAAGAGGTACTTCGCCTCCCGGTTGACACCGGTCCGCTGCCACTCGGGTGCAATCCACGTCCAGCCGATTTCCAGCCGGCGGTTCACGAGGTCGATGTTGCCGTAGCGAGTGCTGCCGATAGCCTGAGCGGTTTCTCTCAGCCTCACAACAAACGGGTACATCGTTCCTCGCTTCCGACCCTCCAGAGCGTCGCTTACGTACGCGAGCATGTCGTCGCGGGAGCGGATCCGTCGCGGCGTGTGGCGCCATAGCCTCTCGTCAGCACCGGCCGCAGTGAGCTCGTCCACGTGGTCCGTCGACAGGGGTTCCAGTCGTATACGTCGGCCTTCGAGCGTCACAGGTTCAAGCATGGGGCGGCCGCCTCCGGGGGGTTGAGTGCCCCGCCCATGATACGATGCGTCCGCCTGGGGATGAGCCGTCAGAATCGCACCGAGGCGCTCAGCACGAGATTCCGGCCGGGCGACTGGAAGTAGGACCCGTGCTCCAGATACCGAACGTTACCGATGTTTTCCAGGCCGCCGGCGACAAGCAATCTCTCGCCGATGCGCCCGCCCCCGATGACGTTGAGCGTGACCCAGGCGCCGGTATCACCCGCGACCGCTTCAATGACCGAGTAGGCGGGCGCAGGCGTGCGGGACGAGAATCTAACGTAGGGTTCCAGCCAGACGGATCCCTTTGCCAGCCGGGATCCGATCCTTCCGACCACGGGAGGAAGGAACTGCGGAGCAGCCTCACCCACCGTAGACCACACGTGTGCCGCCAGCCGTCCGAAAACGGTCGCCTGGATGTCGCCGGGCACGTTGAACACGGACGAGACGTCCATCTCTGTACCGGCAACCGTCGCGGGCTCCTGGTTCATGAAGCGGAAGAGGTCGTCCTCCGTCCCTGCCTTCCTGTCCGGCCCGCGCTCAAACCAATCCCTCGCGATGAGGTCGGAGTAGTGCGTACGGAAAAACGTCATGCCCACGACGAGCCCGTCGTTCTCGTACCTGCCGCCCAGCTCAAGCTGCGTGGCCCGCTCCGCCGAGAGGTCCGGGTTCGGGACGTCGCGGCCATAGAGCCAGTAGGCGTTTGCGATCTGCTCATCGAGCCCGGGCGCCCGGAAGCCGGACGACACGGAAGCAGCCAGCGTCCAGCCACTTTCCCAGCCCTTCGTCACGTCGGCGCGCCAGGAAACGCCCGTGTGGGTTCGGTCGATGATGCCCACGAGGCCCGTCAGACCGAAAACTGACGGTCCGTAGGCTGAGTGAAGCATCCGGGATGAAAGGCGCATGGACCCGGACACCGTCAGATCATCATCCGCCACCCACGAATCCGCGAATCCAACCGACACGCGGCGCGATTTCGTTCCGCCCGGGAATCGACCTCTCTGTCCCCACATCGAGCCGTCGTCACGAACCTCCCAGCGCCTCGTCTCGGCACCTTCGAGGAACATATC
>JBFGEP010000114.1:0-5089 GCA_041580055.1 Rhodothermales bacterium
GAAATGGTGCTCCAGAGCTGCCGCCGCGAGATCGCTCTTCGAACGGAAGAAGTGGTAGAAGCTGCCGGGCCGGACACCGGCTGTCGCACAGAGCTCGGCGACGCCGACGTCGACGAACCCCCTCGCCCACATGAGGTCGCTGGCCGCCGCAATCAGGTCTTCTCTGGCGGTGCTGGTTCGTCCCATCGATAAATAGTTGAGTGACCGACTAAATATACAATGATTTTCGGCCTTTTTGAGAATCAACGCTTGATCAGCCCGAATCGCTGCCGGCGTGCTCTTCTAGCCGTCCCGGAGCTCTTTCAGCTTCTCCCTGGCATTCCGGTTCTTCGGGTCCAGCTCGAGGGACTTCTCGTAATAGAACCTGGCCGAATCGGCCTGGCCGGCCGTCAGAAATCCTTCCGCCAGGCTGTCGTACACGTTCGACGACGCGGGAAACTGCCGCACGTTCTCCCGGAAGACCTCGATCGCCGCATCTAGCTCGCTGCGAGACAAGAGCTGATAACCGAGGTTGTTCAGGCTGCTCTCCCCGAAGTCGTACGCGCCGCGGCCGTAGAAGCGCTCGCGGAGCTTCCCGTACTCGTCCATCATACCCTGCTGCCCGTGCGCTGAGAAGGCCTCCATCAGAGCTCCATCGAGGCTGTGAGGACGAGCGACACCGCGATGGCAGGTGTGACACCACATGTTTACCGGCGCCCGGCCCTCCTTGTCGATCGTTTCGAGGGTCTCGTTGATTTCGCCCAGCATTTCGAGCATCGTCCTGGCGATATCCTTCTTGGGGTTCTCGTCAGACACAAAATCGAAGGTGGATAAGGGCTGGCCCTCTTCACCGACGTGACAGTGTGAGCAGCGTACGCCCAGTGCGCGCGAGAAACCGGTCATCACCGCCCGGAGGCGATCGGGCGGAAAGTCCTCGGGCAGGACCTTGAGGTTCTCCGCTCGTTCGGGCCACTCGAAACGCTGACTCTGCGCCGGCCACGTTGTCATCATGGCCACGAGAACAGTCAAGACGATTCCGGCGGTTTTCGGCGTGACGATTCTTTTCATCCGATTACCCTCATCAGAACAGTGCGATTGATCGCGAGCCCCAAGGTACCGGGGTCGCTGCGCGTTGTCCAAAGGTCCGCCCCGATTTGCCCGTCCTGTTCGGGTGTGAGTACGTATAATCCCTCCTCGCCGACAGGCGAATCGATCCCCTCATCTGGCGTATTTCGGATGACTCCTGTCTTCCGCCGCTTGATCTTCGGCGTGCTGCTCACAGCGACTCCGGGGCCCGCCGTTCTCGCGCAGCAGGCAGCGCTGCGCGGCTTCGTGATCGACGCCTCGACCGAGCAGGCGCTGCAGGGGGCCTCGGTCGTGCTTACGGACGCCTCGGGACGAATCACGGGAGCGGCCACCGACGGAGACGGCTACTTCGCGGTTAATCGGATCCGGCCAGGCCGGTACGAGCTCCGGGTGAGCTTCGTTGGTTTCGCGCCGTACGGTGAAGCGCTCGACCTGTCCGCCGGCGGGGTGGTCCAGCGCAACATCTCGCTGACCCCAAGTGAGACGGAGATAGACGAGGTGCTCGTCGAGGCGGAGGCCGACGCGGGTATAACGAACGTGTCCGCGGGCCTCCAGACGGTCGTCCCAGCGCAGATCGAGCAGGTCCCGATGCCGGGCGTGTCCGGCGATCTCGCGAGCTACCTGCAGACGGTGCCCGGGGTGGTCGTGCAGGGTGATCGCGGCGGACAGTTCTTCGTCCGCGGCGGCGCGATCGACCAGAATCTGGCGCTGCTCGACGGCATTCCGGTGTACATGCCGTTCCACGTGCTGAGCTTTTACTCCGCCTTCCCGGACGAGATCATCGACAACGTTGATCTGTACACCGGAGGGTTCGGGGCCCGGTATGGATCGCGCATCTCGTCGATCTTCGACGTGCGGACGCGGAACGGCAACAAGCAGTACCTCGCCGGTGCGGTGTCCCTTGCGCCGTTCCTGAGCACCGCGCGGATCGAAGGGCCACTGATCCGTAACCGCGTCTCTGTAATCGCCTCCGTCCGACACTCCCTGGTCGAGGAGGTCATGCCCAAGATTTTCGACCAACGACTGCCCTACCAATTCGGCGATCAGTTCGCGAAACTGCACGGCTTCCTGGGCGCCAACCACAGCTTCTCAGTGGTCGGGCTGCACACGTTCGATCGCGGCGACCTTGCCGGCACGCGTAAGTCGTTTCGCGGAGACGTGGAACCGGTCTTCGGATCGACGGACAGTCTCGAGGCCTCGTGGAACAACGCGCTCGTGGGCGGACGCTACGCGTATCTCTCCGGGGCGCTGCCTCTTCTGGCGGAGCTGAGCATAGGCTATTCCGAGATGGACAACGCCATCGGGCCGGAGGGCGCGCCGGAGCGACTCGCGGAGATGAAGAGTCTGGATCTGGCGGCACACTTCACGGTTTTCGTGAGCGGACGCGAGATTCGGTTCGGTGCCACGCGGCGGACGTCGGACCTCGCGTACGAGCTCGACGACGTCTTCCAGGGTTTCACGTCATCATCCGTGGATATCTCGGAGTGGGGCGGCTATACGGAGCTTCGTCTGCCCGTCTCGGGCGGCGCGCTGATGCTCGAGCCCGGGCTGCATCTTTACGCCCGCCCGGATCGAAGTCAGAGGTGGTTCGAGCCGCGGTTTCGGGCCTCGTTCCGGCCTCGCGAAGTAGCCGGCCGCCCCGAGCTCAACGCCGCGTGGGGCATCTACCACCAGAGTCTGATCGGGCTGAACGATGAGCGTGACATAGGCAACCTCTTCACCGCGTGGGTTCCGGTGCCGGACGATGCGGATGTGCCCGAGTCTATGCATGCAATCCTTGGGATACGATGGCGGCCGTTGCAGGACATCGGTCTCGCGGTGGAAGGTTTCCACAAGAGGTTTTCGAACCTGTCCGTGCCTCGCTTCAGTGCCTTTCCGGGTTTCACGACGGCGCTGGAGCGAGCCGACGGCTGGTCGGCCGGATTCGACGCTCGGGTCGACTTCGACGGGCAGTCTTTCTGGCTCGAGTCCGTTCTCGACGGCTACGCCAGTTACGCACTGTCGTGGGTCGAGTACGAGACCGGGCGATTCGCGTATCATCCTTCGCACGACCGGCGCCACCATTTTAATGCGGTCCTTCGCGCGACGCGCGGCCCCATCAACGTGACCGTCCAGTTTCAGTACGGGTCGGGGCTTCCGTTTACGGAGTCGGCCGGGTTCGACGTGTGGTATCTGCTGACGCCGGAGGTGGATGTCCGCACGGAGCCCGGCATCGACCGGATCGCGTACGGTGAGCCGTTTGGTGGGCGGCAGCCCGCGTACCAGCGCCTCGACGTGTGGATCGAACGGCGGATCGAGCGGGGCCGCAACGTCGTCAAGCTGCGCGCCGGCGCGGTCAACGTCTTCAACCGCGACAATCTTTTCTACTACGACCTGTACACATTCAAGCGGGTGGACCAGCTGCCGCTCGTTCCCTCCGTCGGCGTCAAGGTGGAGTTGAGATGAGGAGGCCCGGAACGATAGGACCTCGATGGGCGGCGGTCTGGTGGGCCGCCGTGATCCTCGCCATCGGTTTCGCGGCCTGCGACGACACGATCATCGACCCCTTCCGTAACGAGGGCCGGATCTTCACCGTTTACGGATTCCTGGATCAGACGGAGCGCGACCATGCGGTCAGAGTGGTTCCGGTCGCACGGACGCCCGAGCGAATCGAATCGACAACGGATCGCCGGGCCGAGATCGACGCACGCGTATTCTCGACCAACCTTGAGACCGGCGATCGTCTGCAGTGGACCCACGATCTGGTTCAGCTGGCGAGTGGCCGCTACGGACACGTCTTCCGCGCCAACTTTGCGGTGGCGCCGGCGACGACATACCTCCTCGAAATCGAAAGATCGGACGGTTCGGTCACAAGCGCCGAAACAACCCTCCCGTTCACCGCGGATCCGTCCCTGCTCGAACTGGGACCACTCGTCTTCAATGCGGACTCTACGATCATTCAGCAGGACGTTACGGTTCCGCTGGTGAACAACTTCTGGGAGATTCGAGCGCGCTACCTGTTCGAGAGCGATGACGACGGGGTCCTTCTGCCTGTCCACTACGGCCGCAGAGGGTCGCCGACCGAAGGTGGTGGCTGGACCGTCACGTTCGACTACACGTCGGATATGGTTGTGGCGAGGGACTCGCTGAACGAGCTCATCGAACGTGGGATTCTGCCAAACACGGACTACGGCTTAACGATGGTCGGCATTCAGATACGACTTCTCGACGACGCCTGGGAGATTCCGCCGGGTGAGATCGATGTGGACGATCTGGCGCAGCCGGGACGACTCTCCAACGTGGAGAACGGATACGGATTCTGGGGATCGGTCGCTACCTTCCGTAACGACTGGGACGTGGCGTCCGAGTTCTCTCAGCAGTTGGGCAATCCGTTCTGATCGTCATGAAACGCATCAGCATCACCTCGATCCTGTTCCTGTGCCTGTCGATTCTCGCCGGCCCGGCCGGTGCGCAGGACGATTCCACTGCCCTCGACACCTACGTGCTTCTGAGATCCGACGACCTCGGGATGAGTCACACGACCAACATGGCGAACCGCCAGGCCATGGAACTGGGTTTGCCGCTGTCTGTGTCGGTCATGTTCGCTTGTCCGTGGTATCAGGAGGCTGTGGAGATCCTTCGCGAGTTTCCGGATGTGTCGGTTGGCGTGCACCTTACGCTGAACGCGGAGTGGAAGAACTACCGGTGGGGTCCTGTTGCAGGCCGCACGCGCGTGCCCAGCCTTGTCGACAGTCTCGGGTATTTCTATCCGACGCATGGCGCATTCGCGGATGCGAACCCGGACATCGAGGAAGTCGAGATCGAGCTAAGGGCGCAGATCGACCGGGCGATGTCCACCGGGCTGACGATCGACTACTTTGATTATCACATGGGAACGGCCGTCTCGACGCCGCCGCTGCGGGCTCTGGTCGAGCGACTGGCGAAGGAGTACGGCGTCGGCATCGCGCGCTATTTCGCGGAAGAGGATCTGAGCAACCACTATCTCGCGGAGCCGGACCTCAAGCTGGACAGCCTGCTGATCGCC
>JBFGEP010000115.1:0-5002 GCA_041580055.1 Rhodothermales bacterium
ATACCGTCACGATGACGGACACCTTTTTCACCTTCTTCGACGTTCAGCTAACGTCCAATCAACCACCGCGCGTCCTCGATTCGACACCGGAGGAGGGCGATCCGGCGTTCAGCATCGTCGCGCCCATCGTTCTGGACTTCAGCCGTAAGATGGACCGGGCGTCCGTGGAGGCGAGCTTCTCGATCGATCCTCCGGTGGCGGGCACCTTCTCGTGGTCCAACGGGGACTTCCGCATGTCCTTTCGGCCTGAGTCCCTGCCGGCTCTCACGCCGGTCACCGTGCGTCTGGCGGCCTCGGCCCTCGGTGCATTCGGGCATGCTCTGGATGGAAATGGAGACGGCATTCCAGGCGACGATTTTGTGCTCAGCTTCACTACGGGGTCGTCAGATACGCAGGCCCCGACCGTCGTGCGCACTTTTCCCGCGGCAAATCAGCTCGGAGTGGATATCCAGCCGATCATCTCGGCGGTCTTCGATGAAGAGCTGGACCCCACTTCCGTCGGCGCCGGCCAGATCGCCCTCCTGACCATATCGGGCGTTCCAGTAGGCGGCACGGTCACGCACACGGTGGCCGGAGGGACGAGTGTGGTGACGTTCTTTCCGGGCCAGAAGCTCGCGCGGGAGTCGGTGTACCTCGTTCGCGTGATGCCCGGTGTGAGAGACCTCGTGGGTAACGAGCGGCGCACCATCAGCCAGTTTGCTTTCACGACCGGCGAGGAAGTCGTGGAGAAAAGCATCTTCGAGGATTTCGAAACGGATCTCGAGTCCAACTGGTGGGAGCCGGTTCAGAGTGAATCGACGACGGGTGTGATCCCTGCGTCGACGTTCCGAACCGCGGAGCCGGACGTTGTGAACCTGCTGACACAGAGCACGGCGTCGCTGCGGATCGACTTCGAGTGGGACGAGTCCTCTTCCGAATGGTTGCTGCGGGAGTACCTGGCAGGTGGTTTTCCCAAGGGCGTAGTGTTCGACTCGAGGTATGACCTTGGCGCTTACGTATTCGGTGACGGGAGCGGGACGCTGTTCAGGCTCGCAGTTCAGGACCGTTACCCCGGCGACGTTCCCGGCAACGTCGAGGTGAGTCCGTGGTTCACCGTCGACTGGCTCGGGTGGAGGCTCGTGACCTGGGATCTCGAAACCGACGGCACCGGAGAGTGGATTGGAGACGGAGTACTCGACGGTGATCTCGTCTTCGACAGCATCCAGCTGTCAAGGTCGCCCGGAGCAGCGGCGACGAGCAGCATCGTGGTGGATGATCTCTGGCTGCGCGGGCTCATTACGGATGTCGAGGATGTTGACGAACGGCCGGCCGCGTTCGCGTTTTTTCAGAACGCTCCTAACCCGTTCAGCTCGACTACCTCGCTTCGCCTGAGCATCCCGGAGCCGGGAGATCTTATGGTGGCCGTCTATGATATTCTGGGACAGGAGGTTGCCAGGATCGCCGATCAGACGTTCGTGACGGCCGGCTCGATCGAGCTAATCTGGGACGCGAGATCGGTATCCAGCGGGCTTTATCTTGCGACCGCTCGCCTCGGAGGAAGAGTGATAACGATTCCGATGATCGTCGCACGCTGATCCGTGCTTATGAGAAGATCGATACTGGTGGCCGCCGCCGTCGCCCTGTCACTGATCACCGCCGCTGCATCGGTAGCCCAGCCGCTGCCGAAGAAGGAATTCCGGGGTGCCTGGATCGCGACAGTCATCAATCTCGACTGGCCTACCTCACGCAACCTCACTTCGGCGCAGCAACAATCGACCCTCGAGCGCCTGATCGACAAGCTGCATGCTGCGGGCATCAACGCGATTTTCTTTCAGATCCGCGCTGAGTCCGATGCACTGTACGATTCGCCGTACGAGCCGTGGTCGTACTGGCTGACCGGGGAGTCCGGCAAGGCACCCAGTCCGTTCTACGATCCCCTCACGTTCGCCGTACAGGAAGCCCACAAACGGGGTATGGAGCTCCACGCGTGGTTCAACCCGTTCCGCGCGAATCGAAACGTCAGCGGTTTGGGCAGCTACCCGTTTGATGCGTCGCACGTGACCATTCAACACCCCGACTGGATTCTGACGATCAACAACGACATCGCCATCGTCGATCCCGGCATCCCCGCGGCGCGGCAGTATGTCATTGATGTGATTGCGGACGTCGTCGCGCGCTACGACATCGACGGGGTTCACTTCGACGACTACTTCTACCCGTATCCGCCGAACCAGATCGCAGACCAGGATCTTCAGAGTTTTACGACGTACGGCGGAGGTTTTTCCTCGGTTGCCGACTGGCGCCGCGACAACATCAACACGTTTGTGCGCGAGGTCCACGAGCAGATATCAGCCGTGAAGGCCGACATGAAGTTCGGCATCAGCCCGTTCGGCATTTGGCGCGCCGGCACGCCCTCCGGCATCGTCGGTCTTGACGCCTACAGCGTCATCTACGCCGACGCGGTGACGTGGATGCAGAGCGGGTGGATCGACTATCTCGTGCCGCAGCTGTACTGGCCGTTCGGCGGCGGCCAGGACTACGCGAAGCTTGCACCCTGGTGGGTGTCGGTCAGCAACGGCAGGCACATCTACCCGGGACACGCTCTCTACAAGTCCGAGCCGAGCACGTGGCAACCGCCTCCCGGGGCAGAGCTCTACGGCGCCGAGGAGGTGCCGCTGCAGGTGCGATTCAACCGAGCGAACGATATACCCGGCAGCGTCTTCTTCCGAGCCAGAAACATCACGGACTTCACTTCGAAGGGCTTTGCCGATTCTCTGTCCGCTGACCTCTACAGATACCCTGCGCTGACCCCCTCCTTCGACTGGTCCGAGCAGGTGCCGCCGCCCGTGCCGATCGCGTTCAGCGGCAGCTGGGTAAGTGACTTTGAGTTCGAACTGACATGGGACACGCCGTTTCCCGACCCGTTCCAGCCGGACGCTCGTCGGTTCGCGGTCTACCGAGTTCGCGCGGCGTCCCCGCCGGATCTTGCCGCGGCGATGCTGGATCCCGCCAACCTTCTCGGGGTGACCGGCGAAACCGAGTTTCTCGACGTTCCACCGGCAGCTCCGGAGCCGTATCACTATTTCGTCGCGGGCGTGAACTCCAATTCTGTCGAAAGCGGCCCCAGCGATCTTGTGACGGTCGACGGCAGGGCTGTGCCGATCGAGAACATCGACCTCCCGGCCGCATCTTTCGCTCTTCGACAGAACTTTCCCAATCCGTTCAGCGACTACACCGTACTTCAATTCAGTATGTTGAACGCCGGCGCTGCGACACTCTCTGTCTTCGACCTGCTCGGGCGGGAGGTCGCGGTCCTTCTGGATGGCGCGTGGCACGCAGCCGGCACCTATGAGATCCGATGGGACGGGACCGATGGATCGGGGCTCCGGGTGGCTGGCGGGACCTACTTCGCCGAGCTGTCAAGCGGCGGCCGGCGAGTCGTCCGGCCCATGATCAAGGCAAAATGATCGTGGACCTGCGAGAGCGAGGCGCGGGCCCTGTCCTCAGGCTTTTGTGGGCTGTCGCACCCATCCCGAAAACCGCACATTTCTGCGTTCTACAGGTATGCGGCAGCGCAAATCAGCCGCCCCTGTTATGCGCAGAATCCTTCTCCACAGCATATCCCAGCGCCTGGACTCCACCATCACGGAGTTTCTGGCCGAGCTGTCCTCCGACTCGGAGCGGAGCGGCCAGTCCGCGGTCATCGTGAGTCTGGCGCAGCAACTCGCGAAGTCGGTCGACCAGGCGATCGAGCAGAATCAGATGCGGGACGACCTTGCGGAGGAGTTTCGGCGCAAGTGCTGCGAGATGGTCATGGACAGGGTGCTCTAGAACCCTGTTGCGCCCCGGCAGTGGGGCGGCTCCCACGGCAGGTGGTGCTGAAGTCCGTGCCTATAGCAGGACATCAAGCACCATGACCGTCGCCGCGATCGCCAGCGTGCCCATGGCAAGAGCCTTCCATCGGATATTCGGCTCGTAAACGTGCCGGTAGTCCATCATGACCGGATCCTCACTCGTGAATTGGAGGGCTCATCGACAGCCCCATTCGCTAGTGTCGACATACCGGGCCTGTCTTTTAACCCTTGTGAGGGCTCGACTCTCAACCGCTTCATTTTCAAACCGATAGCCCGATACCATCGGTGGACCGGTTTCGTCGGTCTGGTCTCAGCAATTCCACGGTATACGGCAATGCATCGTTTCACGTATCTGGCATCCCTCGTCGCACTGTTCCTCATCGTTTCCTGTGACGGTGGCGATCCGGCGGTCGATTCCGAGCCCAATCCGGGCAACATGAGCAACGACCGGGTGAACATCACAAACGACGAATCGGATCTCGGATCGCGAGTCACGTATCTCGACGAAGAGGTGCCGATCGGAGGAGGCGGGAAGGCAGCGAAGTCGGCTGCTTTCAGTCTAAGGCTGGTAGCCGAGGTGTCGCCGCCGGTGGTGGCGGGCCAGACGCTCCAGGCGACGTCCGTCGATCTGCGCGGAAACTTTGCGATCGTGAGCTATGGGATGCGTGGACCGGGCTACGTCGGCGCCGTGGATGTTTTCAACATCACGAACGCTCGCAGGCCGGTGCTGAAATCGTCGGCCGTCTTTGAGGACGCTGACGTCAACTCGGCGGCCTATTTCGACGGCTTCGTGTTCATGGCGCAGGCGAGCGGCGACCCGACGTTCGAGTTTCCGTCAGTCGTGGAGGTACTCGGCCTGCAGGGGCACAACCTGATTCTCGAAAGCAATCACAGAGTCGGGCTCTCCAGCTATGCCGGGACGAGTGTGGCCTCCACGGGATCTACCGTTTACGTGACGTCCGGCAATACCGGCGGGCTCGAAGTTGTGGATCCCTCGACGTGGCAGAAGGACAGCATGGTTGAGCTGCACGATGCGCGATGGGTCGACGTCGATGGCGGGAAGGTAGTGGTTGCGCAGGGCACGCCCGGACAGATATCGGTGTACGACGAGGCGACGCTGGGCGCCCTGGGTACGTATACGTTCGATGGCGCGAATGTGGCCGAATCGA
>JBFGEP010000116.1:0-4951 GCA_041580055.1 Rhodothermales bacterium
GACATGTAGTACCGCGGAACCATGTGTCGCATGCGCGGCGAGGTTGCGTACGTAAGCCCCAGTCCGGCGAGGATCACCCATCCGAGAATGATCATCCAGATCCACGGACTCGGCCGCTCAAGGCCAACGTCGAAAGCGAAGACCACTTGACGGCCGGAGGCGAATCCGCTCGCCACCTCAAGGGCGGGACGCGGGCCGCCGGACGAATTGTGCAGTCCGTATCGTCGTTGTATGAGGTCGGCAAATGCGTCGTCCGTAGAGATCGGGTCGCGCCAGCGGTGAACAAACACGACCTCGAGGTCACCACTCGCGGTCAGGCTCCGCAGGACCTTCTCCAGGTACCGGGCCTGCGACTCGGGGGATCGAAGATTTCTCAGTCCACGGTTCTCCAGATCCAGGTCGGTCCAGGTCCCCACGGCTCCGACCCCGGTGCGAATTTCGGATGTCGCCGCCCATCCCGTCACCGACTCGATGCGTGAGATATCGGCATCGAGCAAATCGAACAGGACGAAGTCGACGGTCTCGCCGCAACGATCTCCTTCGACGAAGCGTGTCGTGTAGTAGAACGCGGGCCGGAGGGTACCTTCCGTGCGAGGGGGCGCCAGCAAATCTCTGAAGTATGAACAGGCGACGGGAACGCTGGTGTCGACGATGTCGGCCAGGCCGACCGCGCGGATGGACGGGTACCGCTGGGCAAGGAAGAGGATATCCGTCAGCTGCGTTCGTGCGAACGAGAGCGTGTCCGCCAGGTCGCCGGCGGGCATCGCTCGCACCGGCAGATCAATGTACAGGCTCAAATCGAGCGAGTCGGCCACCGAGTAGAGATCCGCGGCGGGCAGGGGGCGCGATCGAACGGCCACAAAACCGGCTTCACGTATCGCGATCAGATCCTGCCGGGCTTCCTGCATATCGTCCGGTGCCGCCCACGTCGTGCCGAGCCGAAGCGACTGGCCGGCGCACGGCAGCGCTCCGACCACAACAATCAGGAGGCCTGCCGCGACGGTATTTCGGACATTCTGCACGTGGGCCGGAGCTCGTTCCCGGGAATCAGGAAGGTAGCGCATTGCGGGCGACAACCACCTTCCGACTGCCGCGGGGGGAAAAGAAAGGCCGCGCCGGTGGGTGGGGCGCGGCCCGGGTCGGAGCGAATCGGTGGGCGTTGACCTGAAAGGTCGCTCCCGGTTGTGGCCTATGGTCAGGCTTAGCGGAACTGGAGGACCCGCGCATCAACCGGTTGATTCGTTCCGTTGAAAAAGGGTTGGCTGTTCAGTCCATCATCCTCCGGATGAATGCCGGTGTTTCGTGGTCGTCTTTGAGGATGCTCTCCGAGACGTCTTTGAGCTCGCTGGTGGGCATCCTGCGAACGCTTGGCTTCCGGGCGGTCTCTCCCACCTCGGTGATCTCGCGCTCGACCGAGATCGGTGTCCGGCCTCGACGGATGTAGGCCGGGGTGTCGAGCTGCTTCAGATTCTCTTCACCCTTGTACTGATGGGCCGAGTTGTCCGCCCGAAGCACGGCCGACTTCTTTTCCGGCCTCTTCTCCACCTTAGGGTCTTCATCGAAGCCCGTGGCGATCACCGTCACACGCAGCTCTTCTTCGACCGTGTCGTCGATCACGGTCCCGAAGATGACCTCGACGTCGTCGCCGGCCTCTCGCTGAATGATGCTCGTGGCGTCCGTCGCCTCCTTGATACCGAGGGTCTCGCCGGCCGTGATATTGACGAGAACGTTGCGGGCGCCCTTGATCGAGAGTCCATCGAGCAGGGGGCTCGAGATTGCCTCGACCGCGGCTCGCTCCGCGCGGTTTTCTCCCGAAGCTGTTGCGGCGCCCATCAGGGCCGTACCACCGTTCTGCATGGTCGTCTTCACGTCGGCGAAGTCGAGGTTGATGAGCCCGTGGACCGTGATGAGATCACTGATGCCGCGCGTGGCGTTGTACAGGACCTCGTCGGCACGCCGGAAGGCCTCGACGAGGCTTGTGTTTTCCGCGGCGATGTCCAGCAGACGCTCGTTCGGAATGACGATGAGCGTGTCGATCGCCTCGCGAAGTCGTTCGATGCCCTCCGTCGCCGTCTTCATGCGGCGCTGGCCTTCACACTCGAACGGGCGGGTCACGATCGCGACGCTGAGTATGCCGAGGTTTCGCGTGATTGAGGCAACGACGGGTGCGCCGCCGGTGCCCGTTCCGCCGCCCATGCCGGCCGTCACGAACACCATGTCGTATCCGTTGAGGGCCTGTTCGATCTGCTCGTAGTTCTCCTGTACGGCTTCCGCTCCGGCGCTGGGACGGGCGCCGGCGCCGAGGCCTTTTGTTACGCTCCTTCCGACCTGAATCCTGGTCGTGGCAAGGTTGGCGGCCAGCGCCTGCGCGTCCGTGTTGATTGCGATGAAGTCAACACCTTTGATTCCGCGATCGACCATGTTATTGATCGCGTTGCCGCCACCTCCGCCTACGCCAACGACGCAGATCTTCGCTTCTTCGCTTGATGCCTCATCAAACTTGAAGCGGGGGCTGAAAAGGTTGTCCATGCTCTCCTCCAGTTTGAGATCCGTCGAGGATCGTCTCCGTCTTTCGTTGCAGGTCTATAGTTCGTCGAACCAGGTCTTCATGCGGGTGGCGATCCGGGTCACAAGCGTGTCTCCCGGAATGCCGTTTTCGGCGGGGTGGGCCACCATGGCGCCGGACAGGGACGCACCTCCTCTCAGCTCCGGCCTCAGTGCGAAGAGGACGAGTCCGACTGCTGTCGCGTACTTCGGATCGCTCACCTTCTCGACGAGTCCCCCGGCCATACCCATCGGATAGCCGACGCGGGCCTCGACGCCGAGGACTTCTGCCGCGAGGTCTGCCGTTCCCGGCACCATCGATCCACCGCCCGTCACCACCACTCCCGCAGAGAGATGACGGCCATATCCGCTTCGCTTGATCTCGATGCCCGCGATCTCCAGAATCTCCTCCATCCGCGGCTGGATGATCTGTGCGAGCACACCGCGGCCGATCGTCTTTTCCGTTCGGCCTCCAATGCCCGGTATCGTAATAGCTTCGTCTTCGGTAATCGCATCCGCGATGGCGGCACCGTAGTTGCACTTGAGATCTTCCGCCTGGTCGCGCATCACGCCCAGACCCTTCCGTATGTCGTCGGTGACGTTGTTGCCGGCGACCGCCACGACCGCCGTGTGCCGGATCGTATTGTCCTCGAAGACCGCGATGTCCGTCGTGCCACCGCCGATGTCGATCAGAGCGACACCGACCTCCTTCTCGTCGGGATGCAGCACGGAGAATGACGACGCCAGCGGCTCCAGAACGATGTCCGCCACGCTGAAGCCGGCCTTTTCGACACAGCGATAGATATTCTTCGCGGCGGACACGAGCCCCGTGATGATGTGCACGTTCGCTTCCAGCCTCACGCCGCTCATTCCGACAGGGTCAGCGACGCCATCCTGGCCATCGACGATGAAATCCTGCGGGATCACATGCAGGATCTCCCGGTCTGCGGGCATCGCGACGTGCATCGTGTCTTCGATCAGTCGCTGCTGGTCCCGAAGCGTGATCTCGTGATCTCGGTTCGAGATCGTAATCACGCCTCGGCTCTGGAAGCTCTGGACGTGATCACCTGCGATTCCGACCACCACGCTCTTGACTTCGACGCCGGCGCCGCGCTCCGCCTCCCGGACTGCGTCCTGCACGGCGGCTACCGTCCGGTCGATGTTGACCACGACGCCCCGATTGAGGCCGTCAGAGTCTGCCCTGCCGAAGCCCAGGATGTTGATGCGGTTGAGCTCGTCGACAGCAGCGACCACGGCGCAAACCTTGGTCGTCCCGATGTCGAGTCCTACAACGATGTTGTCGTTCATTTCGCGTTGCGATTTTCGTGGGTCATGAGGATGGCCGCACATGCGGCTATCGTGTCACGATCTGGCTGTCAAACCGGAGGTCAATCTGGCGGACGTTGCGTCCGGGTTCAGGCAAAAGAGCCTGATGCCAGAACGCGTGAAGCTTGTCGAGCTGCTGTCGAATACTCCCGGCCCCAACCCGAACCTCGATCGAGCCTCTCGAGTCGAGGACCGTCGTGTGGAGCACGAGAGCTCCCGAACTCTGGACCTCGATCTCCGAGAGCAGAGCGTGGATCGAGGAGTCCAGATCGCCGAGAACTCCGGCCAGCTCGAGGACCGGACCGTTATTCACCGGTCGGTCCGCTACAAAGTTTTCGGACAGGCCGTGAAGCAGCGGCACGTCGTACGCCACGCCCGTCACGAACGGCATCGGATAGCCTTCGGCATCGATGTACTGGCGCGGCTGGCCATTTCGCATCACCAGCAGGACCGGCGTACGCTCTGTTATCGTGAGAATCAACCGCCCGCCCAGGGTTCGCTCCATGTCGGCGCTTGCGATCCACGGATGCCGTTCGACGCGGTCGACGATCGCCGCCGGGTCAGCATCGTACAGCGGAGTGCCCGGCTCAAGAGCAACCAGCCGAGTGATCTCCTCCGGCGTACTGTTGAGATCCGGACAGACGGTCGATGTGAACAGCCTCCACTCGGATTCACAGGCCGAAACCACTTCGATTGACGTGAGCAGCACCGCGGACCGCTTCTGCCAGCCGACGAACGCGAACACGATCACCAGCAGGACCGTCGCAATGAGGGCGTAGCCCCATTTCCTTGTCGGCTCTGAATGTCCTGTTCCGTTTCCGTTGTGGCCCATTGACACGATGTCCATGCTTTTCAGGTGGTGGTTCCCGTTCTATCCATCAGCGCTTCGGCGAGTCGGTGAGACTGCCTCCAGATGTCGCCCGCGCCCATCAACACGACGACGTCCCGCTCGTGTACCCGTCCGAGTACGACGTCCGGCACGTCCGCTACCGGTCCGACGAAGGTCGCGTCTTTGTGACCCGCCTTCAGCGCAAGATCGACGAGCCGGTGACCCGAGATTCCTTCGATCGGCCTTTCTCGC
>JBFGEP010000117.1:0-4915 GCA_041580055.1 Rhodothermales bacterium
AATCAGGCATGTCGACGTCGAACCCGGATGGCATCTACACGGTGGCCGACACACCGCCTGAGCTGATCGGCGGACTGCAGGCCCTGCACGCGAACGTCGTCTATCCGGATCAGGCCTATCAGGCGGGGATCCAGGGCCGTGTGTATGTCCAGTTTGTGGTGGACGAGAGCGGTCGGGCGCGCGACCTGACCATCGCGAAAGGTCTTCCGATGGGCTGCAACGAGGCCGCGATTCGGGCCGTCGAACTGTCGCGTTTCAGACCGGGGACGGTGGACGGTCGCGCGGTGAAGGTGCGACACACCGTGTTCGTCAACTTCACGATCGAGTAGACCGGGGTTCTGGCGTGCCGCCGCCCGCACGGCGGGCGTACAGGGTCAACCAGGTCCCTCGCATCGCGATCATGACTGCGACGGCGAGCGCCGGCTCCGGCAGATCCTGCGGCAGCAGGCTCCACGTGCCGATGAGTATCACCATGGCGGCGGCCGCGAATGTGGCGTACAGCGCCGTCACGCGCGTGAGGCCGGTACGAGCGAGGACGCCGGCATAGATGAGATGGATCGGCCAGGCCCAGGTCAGGTTCCAGTTGGTGGCTGTCACCCTGTGGTCGGTGCCGAACCACATGAACAGCAGGAAGCATCCGGCAAGGCCGACGAGCCCGAAGAGGACTACGTCGATTCGGAGCGTCGCTCTACCACGGCGCGACTCACGTAGCGTCAGCAGCGCCACGGCGACGCAAAGCAGTGTCAGACTTATCGCCGACCACGGTGTCGAACGCTGTGGCCGGCTGTATCCCTCGAGCCATAGGATGGTGTCCCGGCTCGCAACGAGCGGCCGGACGGTGCCGGCGGCATCTCGCAGCACGCCGGTGTCGAACCACGTCGACAGGTAGTCGGGCAGGAACGTCGCCTCCCGCGCCGACGCCACGCGCTCGAGCCTCGCGCCGAGAACGAGATCGATCCCGAAGCCAAGAAACGTGCGCTCCCGCAGGTAAGGGGCGAGGAGCTCGCGGAAAGTGTCATCCGATGCCATGGTATCCGAGAAAGCCACGCGGTCGGCAAACACCTGCTCGAGTGCATCACGGATGCGTGTCGAGCAGTTGTCGAACAGGAAGTCGTAGCGGTAGTATCGATTCTCGGGCAGAGCGTTCTGCCGCAGGAAGTCGAACAGCCGCCCCCGGTCCTCGGCGTCGAGAGCCAGAACCTGCTCGATGACAGGCCGTCCCTCGACTTCGCGGTAGAACCGAAGCGCATTTCCGAACGAGGTGACGCTCAGGTAGTAGTCGAGCTTGCCTCGCGCGAACTTCGGGACAAAGAGCGGGTCGTCGAAGTGGAACGTGCCGTAGCTGAAGGAGAGGTCCATTCCCTGCTCCGGATCGCGCACGCGAACCGCTGAGTGTCCGAACAGGGAGTAGACGGGCTCGCCGGGGAGGACCGTGATGAGCGAAATCGACGCTGAATCGGAAAGCGCGTCGGCTAGCTGCGCGCCGACTGAGCGGGGGTTTGCGGCGGCCAGCAACACTCCGCAGGCCAGCGCAATCGGCAGGGTGCGTGAACGGCGGATCAACCTGATGGTATGATTTTTCGAGGAGACTTTGCCGGCATCGGGGGCGAACTTACTCCCCACCGGTTTAAAATACCGCCCGGCGTTCTATGTCGTTGTAAAGGGAGAATTCGTGAACCGGCGGGAGAAAGCACGTTTCGTAATCAGGGAGCTGCGGAAGTCGATACCGATGCCCGAGACGGAGCTCGAGTACCGCGACCCGTATCAGCTGATCGTAGCCGTAATTCTGTCCGCCCAGTGCACGGACGAGCGGGTCAACATGGTCACGCCGGATCTCTATGAGCGATTTCCCAACGTCCACGAGATGGCCCGCGCGGAACCCGCAGAAGTCCTGCCTTTCATTCGTTCCGTCACGTATCCAAACAACAAGTCGCGTCATCTGGTAGGGATGGCGCGTAAGGTAGCAGACGAATTCGGGGGCGCGGTCCCGGAGTCGCTCGAGGACCTGATGAGCCTGCCGGGCGTGGGACGCAAGACAGCCCAGGTGGTGGCTTCGGTTGCGTTCGACGTCGATGCTCTCCCCGTGGATACCCACGTTTTCAGAGTCGCGAACCGCATCGGTCTGGCTGACAACGGTCGAACACCCCTCGCTGTGGAGCGGCAGCTGAAGCAGGTCATCCCCGAGCACGACTGGTCAGAGGGGCATCACCTGCTCATTCTCCACGGCCGATACACGTGCATTGCGAGGTCGCCGAAGTGCGGCAAATGTCCCGTGGCATCGGTGTGCAGATACTTTGAAAGGGTGCAGGCTCTCCCGAAACCTCTCGACGGACTCACGCCCAGCCGCGGCAAGTTCTATTGCCGTACTCGCGACCACTACTTCGATCGGCCGGGCACGCGAGTGGATCGCTACGGAACCCGCCAGATCTCGTGTCCGAAGTGCGGTTCGATGAACGTCTTCGAATCGAGAACCGGAGCGACGACAAAACGCGTACAAGACTATCGTGTGGGTTGAACCTGAGCCGAGGGGCGGTCATCATGAAGAAGTCGGATCGACACATTCTCATCATACTGGATGGCTTCGGCATTGCCGAAGATCCGACCGTGAGTGCCATCGACGCGGCGTACAAACCGTTCCTTGACGACATTTTCGCCCGGCATCCTCGCTCCACACTTGAGGCCTCCGGACTCGCCGTAGGCTTGCCTGCGGGTCAGATGGGCAACTCCGAGGTCGGTCACATGAACCTGGGTGCGGGGCGAGTTGTGTACCAGGACATCACGAGGATCGACCGGGCGATCGCCGACGGTGCGTTTCTGGCGAACGATGTTCTGGTCGCGGCTGTGAAGCAGGCTGCAAACCCGGCACGGAAGCTTCACCTGCTCGGGCTTTTCTCCGACGGAGGGGTCCACTCACATGTCGACCACCTGTTCGCACTGCTCGGGTTGGCTCGGGACCACGGCGTCGACGGCGACCGCGTGTGCGTGCATGCATTCACGGACGGGCGCGATACGGATCCGGAGGGTGGCATCGGATACGCACGGGAATTTATTCGCGAATCCGAAAGGATCGGGGGCGGCGTCCTCGCAAGCACCGTAGGTCGCTATTACGCGATGGATCGCGACAATCGATGGGAGCGGACCGAGCTTGCGTATCGGCTGTTGGTGGAGGGCGAAGGGCGCGTCGTGCAGGATCCACTCGATGGCTTTCGAGACAGCTACGCCGACGGGGTGACGGACGAGTTCATAAAACCGGTAGTGGTCGAGGGGCCGAACGGCCGCAGCACACGAATTGAGAAAGGCGACGTCGTAGTCTTCTTCAATTTTCGCGCCGACCGGGCCCGACAGTTAACGCGCGCCTTCACGGTGCCGGACTTCGACGGCTTCGCCGCAGATCCGCTTGATCTTACGTTCGTCACGTTCACGCCGTACGACGAGGACTTTGATCTGCCGATTGCGTTTCCGAAGGTCAATCTGACGAACACGCTTGGGGAGGTGATATCCGCGCGCGGGCTGCGCCAGCTCCGGGCGGCCGAGACGGAGAAGTACCCCCATGTGACGTACTTCTTCAGTGGTGGAAGGGAGGAGCCGTTCGCAGGCGAGGACAGGATTCTCGTGCCTTCCCCGAAGGTCGCGACGTACGACCTGCAGCCAGAGATGAGTGCGCCGGAGCTCGCGGACCGCGTCGCCAACGCTCTCCGTGCGGAGGACTACACTCTGGTGATTCTCAACTTTGCGAACCCCGACATGGTAGGCCATACGGGTGTATTCGAGGCGGCCGTTGCCGCCGTGGAAGCCGTCGACGCCGCGGCGCAGAAGGTGGTAGACGCCGCGCTGGAGGCCGCATACTCCGTCGAGATCATCGCCGACCACGGAAACGCGGATAAGATGCGCAACCCGGACGGGTCCCCTCACACCGCGCACACGACCGCGCTCGTGCCACATGTAATCATACATGATGGCTTCGAAGGGCCGGTTCGCCCGGGCAAGCTGGGGGACGTGGCTCCCACCATTCTGGCGCTGCTAGGAATCGACGTGCCGGCCGACATGGACGGCGACGTACTGATCGACGTCTAGCCGCGACTACTCTATTCGAATGTCATAGAGCATCCGCGCCTGAACGGTGCCGTGGTCCCGCGTCAAGTCCGCCAGCGTCCTGAGCTGGTCCAGCATCCGTCGCTGCGCGCCGGACGTCGTAAGCTCTGCCCAGGCGCGCACGGTCTCGGCTTCGAGCGACCGGGTCATGCGTTCCAGGAAGGACTTCGGTCGTGGTAGCGCGCGAGTCCTGTACGATCCCGGCTCAAGGCCGCCGAGCTCAGCGGCGATTCGTGTCGCATCTTCGAGGCCGCCGAGAACGTCTACAAGCCCCACCTCTTTGGCCTGGACGCCCATCCAGACTCTACCCTCGGCGAGCTCACGAACCTCGTCGAGGGTTTTTCCCCGGTTCTCGGCCACGATCTCGATAAACCGGTCGTATGTCCTGTCCGTAAGATCCTGCAGCAGTTTGCGTTCGGCGGGTTCGAGTGGTTTCACTCCGGAGAACATGTCCGCATATGGACTGGTCTGGACGCCGTCGAACGTGATCCCGAGCTTATCCTCGAAGAAATCGCCCGTGTCGAAGAACAGGCTGAAGGCTCCGATCGATCCGGTGATGGTCAGCGGCTCTGCGACGATCGTGTCGGCGGCCATGGCCATCCAGTAGCCGCCGGATGCCGCCATGTTGCCCATCGACACGACGACCGGTTTCTCGGCGGCGGTCAGCTGGATTTCGCGCAGCATGGCATCGGCCGCGGGAGCGAACCCGCCGGGTGAGTTGATTCGGACCACCACCGCCTTCACGTCCTCGTCGTCGCGGGCCTGCTTTATTGCGCGGGAGAATGTCTGCGACCCGAGCAGCCCGGCCGAGAACGGCGTTTCT
>JBFGEP010000118.1:0-4895 GCA_041580055.1 Rhodothermales bacterium
CAAGGTTGTAAGCCCGACCGTCCGGATACACGTCCACCAGTTTCACCGTGAAGTCGGTGTCGCGAGCGTCCGACGAGATGTACAGCGTGATCCCGATGGTGCCCGTTACCTCGACTCCCTCCTCGAGCGGGTCCGTCGAGTACACCAGGATGTCCTGGCGCGCCTCCATTTGCCGCTGGTCGAGCGAGCCGCCACGGACCGCGTTCCCCGTGCAGCATACGTTGCCGCCGTACGAAGGCACCGGAAAGGCCGGATCGTAAACGAAGGAATCCAAATCCTCCTGATCGCCCGGACCGGTCATCGACAGCTTCCCGTCACCGAAGACCGAGTTGGCCCCGCTCTCACTGGCGAGGTAGTAGGTCGTCAGCTCGGCGCTCTCCGGAGGCCACGCCTCCGACGACTGCCACTCGTTCTTGCCCATCGTGAAGTATTGTACCCTGGGCAGATCCTCGAGCAGCCCGGACTCCCCTTTCAGCCAGTGATCAAACCAGCCATAGATGAGCCGGTCGTAGTCGTGGCGGGCATCACCCATGCTGCGCTCACCCACCACGGTCTCCTCGGTTGCGCGGCGAAATCCGCAGTGCAGGGTCGGTGCAATCACCACGTACTGCGCATCACGCACCTTCGGATCGGGAGCATTCTTTCTGACGTGATTGAACAGCGCCAGGTTGGGGCCCGTCGACACATCGTACCACGACATGAACCAGAAGCTCGGCTTGTTGAAGGGCATGTCGTCGTGGTAGAGCCCGCCCTCATACCAGGCCGGGTCGTTGGGTTTTCGGCGTATCATGTCTTCGTAGGTCCCGACCGGTCCGTCGACATTCTTCATGATGTCCGCGACCGGAAGGTGCCGCAGCGCCTCCGACCAGTCGACCGCGGGCATCTCCGGGGCCAGGTCGAAGTACCGTGAAAGCCTCACCATGTCCTCTCGCGGGATGTCCGGTGGGAACGTGGGGCGCTGCGTGTTCTGAACACCGTACAGCCATGCGGTGAAGAGCATCTGCTGGGCGCCCCCGCGATACCAGTTACCCTGCTCGTACCACTCACCCACGCGCCCCACGCCGGCGCCGAAACCCATCGGCACGAGGGCCGCGTGCGCCGGATGGTCCAGTGCCGCCACGGCCATCTGCCACTCGGCCGTCGAGGAGCACCCCAGCGTCCCGATCTTCCCGTTGGACCAATCCTGCGAGGCCATCCACGAGAAAGCGTCGTACCCGTCCGTCGTCGGCGGGCCGAGGATGTCCCACTCGCCCTCCGAGAAGAACTTGCCGCGTTCGTTCTGGACAACGTATGCGTAGCCGCGCTCGACCGCTTCTATGGCGGCCCGAATCGTGCGCCCCGTCAGCTCGCCATCGCGCCACATGTTGAAGTTGTACGGGGTACGCGAGAAGATGATGGGGGCGGGCTCGTCCGTCTTCGGCCGGTAGACGTCCGTGGCGAGGCGGACTCCGTCGCGCATGGGCACCATCACCTTCTGATCGATTATCGCGATCTCCTGAAGCCGCGCCAGATCCGCCTCCTGCGCCACTGTTGGAATGGCGGCGGCCACCAGGGTCAGTATCCCGCTGAGAGTCAAGTGAAACACGTTTCTCATTTGTGCCCCCTAATACTTTGCCGGCTTCCCTTCTTCCGGCAGGCTCTGTCGGATGAACTCGCGGATGTGGTCGTTTGAGCCTTTGAGATCCTCTTTCCGGAGATACATCATGTGTCCGCTCCGGTAGGCCTCGAAGCGGAGGCGGTCCCTGAAGCGACCGCTCGGGTCGAGATTCCACATCGTGTACTTGGCCGAGAAGTAGTCGGTCGCACCGTCGTAGTACCCCGACTGGATCAGGACATGCATGAAGGGGTTCTCCGCCATCGCCTGCCGAAGGTTCTCGCCCGTGTCGTTGTCGTCGCGGCTCCACGGGTGCACGGGCCCGAAGACGTAGTACTGTAGATCCGTCTCGAAGCCGAGGACGTCGCGCAGGTAGTGGTTGATGGCGGGGGCGAACGCGTGATTCCACGAGGTCAGCTCAGCGGGATAGTCGTATCGGTCGCCGGCGTTCGATCGGTCGATTCCCCGATAGCGTGAATCGAGACGGCCGATGGTAAATCCCTCGCCCCGGAGCAGCTCCTTCCAGAAGAGGGAGGGCCTGACGGCCAGATTGTTGTCGAGAACGACGCGTTCTGAAAGCCCCGAATACCGCGCAACTGAAGCCGCGACCGCCTGTTGCTCTTCCTCGCTGATGAACCCGCCCCGCGACAGCGCCGGGATGTACTCGTCGAGCGTGTAAGCCTCCACCTCCGGCAGAAGCTCCTCGAGGTCTCGCGTTTGCAGGTCGGGCGAGAGCTTCTTGTGGTACCACGCAGCTGCCGCGAAGTACGGCAGATACAGAGCCTGGCCGACCGGGCCGCCGCGATCGATGCCGAGTCCCGTCGGTGACACCAGAATCACGCCGTTGAGGTACATCCAGTGCGATCCCTGCAGCTCGCCGGCGAGACCTGACACGCGGGTGGTACCATAACTCTCGCCGATCAGATACTTCGGCGACGTCCAGCGCTTCCGCCGGGAGATGAAGGTGTCGATCCAATCCGAGAGATACTTCACGTCCTCTTTCACGCCGAAGAATTGCTCGCGCTCGGCCTCACCGATGATGCGCGAGAACCCCGTGTTGACCGGGTTGACGTAGACGATGTCGGCGACATCGATGATCGAATGAGGGTTGTCGCGGACGCCGTAGGGCTGCACCGGGTAGCCCTCGTCGTCTATTATGAGCTGCCTGGGGCTCGTGTATCCGAGGTGCATCCACAGGGAGCCGGAGCCCGGACCTCCGTTGAACGAGATGAACAACGGCCGGCGGGAGCGGTCGGCGACGTCCGACCTCTCATAGAAGGTGTAGAACAGAGACGCGATCGGGCTCCCGTCCTCGCCGTATACGGGCTGCGTGCCGGCCGTCGCGCGGTACGGCACCCTTACACCGTTGACCGCGACCACGTGGCTCGTCGTGATCATAGTGTCGACGGGCAATTTTCGGTTCTGGGCTGCGGCGTCCAGGGGTTGGCCGGCCAGTACGGCCAGTACCATGATGGCGGCAAATCTGAAGAGGACGGTCATCGGTTGAACCCTTTGCAGACGACGAGTGACGATCGAAAATGAAACTACGACTCCGGGTTCTTGCGAGCGAGGGTCGTTCGTCGTCGCGAGAAGGAGCCAAGCCACGACGTGGCAACCCAAAACGCTCAGTCACCCTCACCGCCCGGATCGCCACGGCGGCTCACGCCGCCTCGCGATGACCGCCCCTACGCCTCCGACTTCCTCACCTGCTCCACGGACAGCGTTATGAGCTCGCGAAGTACGTCGCCGTCAACGTCCGAGAGCCGCTTGATGTACAGGCACGACTTGCCGGTCTTGTTCTTGCCGAGCTTCTCCATCAGCTTCTGATACCGTGAGAAGCCGGACATGATGTAGAGCGTCAGTGCCTGTTTTCTCGGCGAAAAGCCGACCTGCATCCAGTCGCCCTCCCGGCCGCTGTCATAGCGGTACCGGTAGCTGCCGAATCCCACGATGGACGGGCCCCACATCTTCGGCTCTTCGCCGGTTATGTCCGTCATAAGGTCGACCAGGTCGAAACAATCCTGGCGCTTCTGGTCATCCTCGACATCGTTCAGGAAATCCTTCACGCTCGCGTCGTTGACCCGGGTCTTTAGCTCAGCCATCGGTAGGGAACGGTAAGTGGAGGTGCTGTTGACCTAAAGAATGGCCTTTTCGGTCGGCATGTCAAGAAACGGAGTCTCGCTTTTGGGCCTCGGAGCCAATAAGAATCAGGGATGCCGGTTCACCCGTTCCGGGAAAGACCGGCTCGACCACCTCCACATTCCCGAAGCCACTCGATTCCAACGTCGAAACCCAGCTCTCCAGCGTTCGGAAGTACCAGGGCGCGGGATCCCGAAAGTCGTCGCTGAATCCGGCCCACGAGCCCTCGCGCCATCCGTCGCGGTACGGCAACTCGCCACAGGCCGCGATCGAATGAAGCGTCTGGATGACCAGCGAGCCTCCGTCATTCAGAAGCAAGGGGATCGTCGCCACAAGATCGTCCACTATCCTGTACCCGATCAGTGAGAAGTTGCAGACGACAACGTCCACGCGCACGTCAAGCTCGCCCTGCACGATCTGCTCATAGGAAAGGATCCTGAACTCGCCGCCTCCCATTGCATCGGCCGCGTCGACCAGATCCGGAACGACGTCGATGCCAACCACCGCAACGCCACGCGTCGCGAGCTCCCGCGCCAGCCAGCCCTCACCGCAGCCGAGGTCCAGCACGGTGGCCGGACTCAGACGCACCACGGCATCCACGACGGCCCGATCGGTGACCAGCCTCCGGCTCTCAATCTCATGTTCGCGGACGGCCCGAATCCACGGGACCGCGTTGCGCTCCCAGGATTCGACGATGCGCTTGTCCATGGGCGACGGGTCTGACATGAGTCGGGAAGCTCGAATCGACGATGTTTCGGTGCTACCGCACTCCCGTCAGGACGTTTCATCTTGTGCGCGACACCCGACATCCGTATACATTACGTTCATGCCACATTCCATCGAGACAGCCACGAGCGGCCGGGCGAAATGCAGGGGCTGCGGCCGGCCCATCGCCAAGGGTGAGCTCCGGCTCGGCGAGCGCCTGCCGAATCCGTACGCCGAGGGTGAGATGACGCTGTGGTTTCACCTCGCCTGCGGTGCCTACAAGCGCCCCGAGGTACTGATCGAAGCGCTGGATGCGTACGACGGAGAGGTCGAAGGCCAGTCCCATCTCCGCGAGCTCACGGTCGCGGGCCTTGAGCATCGGCGGCTGCCGCGAGTCGACGGAGGCAGTCGGGCTCCCACGGGTCGCGCCCGCTGCAGAAGCTGCCGCGAAATGATC